>JAKAHQ010000072.1 GCA_021814855.1 Bacteroidota bacterium
AAATCCTCTAAATACTTTTGTTGTACCGTCGTCCATTCTAACGGGAATGCTGAAATGAAATTCTCTCAATGGATTTCTAAGAATTTCCCGAGTAGCCGTATCCAGATTTAATATTTCAGCAACTTTGTCAAATTGCGCCTGGGCCATCTCGAATGGATTAAAAGCTTTGTCGCTCATGTTTAACCTCAATAGAAATTGTTTTTAAGAATGAAGAGTATGCAACTAGTAAGTCAACTACACCAATAGGAAGAATTTATTTCATTTATTAATTACTGCCTAATTGCAAACTCAACTTCCAAATATTTGGAAAATTAACGTTGTCAAAATAGATACGATTGCCTTCTTAAGCAATAATCCCACAACCTCATTGAGGAATTGGAGCACTGAAACAATTTTCGAATTAACGAGTTATGGGATAATTTATTTAGGTTAATAGACATAACTTCAATTTTTATCAAGTCTATGCATGCAATGTAAGTAAGAAAGAGAAATTGCAAGCCAAGCAAATTTTTTTTTTGTAAAATTGAGTTATAGTTTGAATAATTCTCCAAAAATTTTATTAATTAAGAGTTAAAAATACGACGGCGGCGCCGTATCTACTTTGGATTGACATGACTTCTGCTTTAGAATAGAGCATTTAATCTTTCTTTATTTTTGAAGTGAGCGGCTATCAAAATTATTTTTTGAAAATTCTAGGCAAAATTTTCAACGCAGCCGTAAGGCCGCTAAATTTGGTGTTCCACCTTTTGCTGTAAAGTAGTTGTAATGTTCCTTTGAGTCCATCGTATAAATTTTTGTTGTAGGGATGCCACCACAAATTCTTTTTTACAAATGGAAGGATATCCGATACAACTACCTGAACTTGTGTCATTTCATTAAACCCGATTTGGCCGTGAGTTCTTCCTATGCCAGATTGTTTAAATCCGCCCCACGGGGTTTCAGCCAACCCGTGGCTCATTAAATGATCGTTTATAGTTACAACACCTGCTTTTATTTGACGACCTATACATTCACCGCGGGAATTATTTTTCGTCCAAACCGAGGTTGTAAGCCCAAGGGATGAATCATTTGCCAGTCTTATTGCTTCCTCATAATCTTTAAACTTCATTACACCAACAACCGGACCAAAAGTCTCCGCCTGCATTAGAATCATATCGTGAGTTACATTTGTCAGCACGGTAGCAGGTAAAAAATTTTTATACTGTGCATCGTTCGGAATTTTAGATTTGGCGTAAATCGTCGCGCCCTTTTTTATTGCATCATCAATGTGAGCATTCACGGTAACACATTGGTTATGAGAAGTCATGCAGCCCATATCGGCATTAAAATCCTTGTAATAATTAACACGTAATGCTTCAATTTTTTCTTTGAGAATCGGCATGAACGATTCGTAAATATTTTGATGGACATAAATTCTTTCGATCCCCCCGCAAGATTGCCCGGCGTTTTGAAATCCGGCCCAAAGGGCTCCCGAAGCTGCTCTATAAGGATCGGCATCATGGCAGACAATCATTGCATCGTTTCCGCCAAGTTCAAGACAAAGAGGCGTTAAAGATTTTGCGGCCTTTTCCATCAAATATTTTCCAACCGCGACCGAGCCGGTAAAAAATAATTTATCAATCCTTTCTTCTAAAAAAGCGTCGCCTGCTATTTTACCGGGAAGATTAATCAATTGAAAAACACCCGGCGGAAGTTGAGCTGCATCAATTGCCTCTTTTAAGATTAATCCCACCAAATTGGATTCGGATGCGGTTTTCAGAATTATAGCATTACCTGCCAGCAAGCCCGATATCGCTTCACTGAAAGGTATGGCAAACGGGTAATTGTTCGGAGAGATAATTCCAACAACACCATAAGGCACACGAACAAGTTTACTCCGCTTGTTAATTAAAATAATGTTTCCGGCTTTTAGCTTTTTGTCGCGCAAAAATTTGTTTACGTTCTTACAGTAATACGAGACTGCCATTGCGGCGGGCATCACCTCGGTTGCTAATGAATCAACCAAGGTCTTACCGTTGTTCACAGAAATCGTCTCTGCAATACGGTCGGCATTCTCTACAAGGAAGTGTCGAATTTTAATTACAAGTTTAGCGCGCTCATGTATGGAGAATTCTTCCCATAACTGCTGGGCTTCTTTACCTAAACGAATCATCCTTCTCAGATCGTCCACGTTATTTATATCCGATTGCCCTATAGTTTTTCCAGTGGCCGGATCTAATGCTTTTGTCTGCTCATTCATTTATTACCTGCTGAATACTTTTATAATTTGAAATCGAAACTTAACGCATGAATAAATTATGAAATATTTCTTAAATTATTTTATGAAAAAGGAGACAATATGGAACTAACTATCCTTGATAAGAGCAATTATTTAAAAGCATTGCTAATATTAATCGGGAAGGATAAAAAAATTTCGGATAGAGAAAGAGAGCTATTTCTAACCTTATCGGTGATTCTCGGGTTTAATCAAGAATTTTGTGAAAATGCGATCAATGAACTCTTTGAGAACGAATACATAATTGAAGAACCTCCGTTGTTCTCCAATGTGGAAATTGCAAAGGCATTTATTAAAGACGGAATACGAATAGCATTTTCAGATAAAGCGCTTCACATCTATGAAATGAACTGGTTAAAATCGATAGGTGATAAAAATAATGTTTCTACAGAGTGGAGACTTAAAGAATTTGAACGGATACAAAATTTAGGAACACACTCCAACAACGAGTTCGAAATTGCCAAACTATTGAAACCGTTGTAAATTTTAATTTTTTATGCCTGTTACTTTTGTATCTACAAGCAAAAATTTATTCCCGTTGTACCGCCATGTTGAATATGCAAATCCAATCGTCATATAATTTGCAACACCCTTAATCGCTTGAGTGCCATATAATTCATAGAGCCCATCTTTATTTGAATTTCTCACTTCCATCATTCCGTATGAGTTAATCCAGACGTCTCCGTTTTTTATAAGCTTTCCGGATTTGTAGTAATTCAATTCGTCTAAATTATTTTTCACATGCAAAAGACTTAGGTCAAATGATTTGCCGGATTCTTTCAAATATACTTTAGCTAAATAATTATTTTCAAAACGACCTGTTATGTGAAGTAAATGTGAGCTATCCGGACTAAAAAGCAATACAGGTTCACTATTTTTAAATGAATAAATAAGATAATTAATGATTCCCCCGCTTCCGCCTGTTGCGCCGCAGTAAAATATTTCCGAGAATTTTTTATTTGTAAAATTTGCTGGTTGAATAACCGGATCATAACTGCCCGCGTATTCCTTTGGCAAGCCGGTTACTTTTTCTTCTTTTGTTTTACCGTCATACAGGATGAGATAAAGTTTGTCATAAAAAAATGTTTTCAAATCGTACCTGTGTCCGACAAGAGAAATTTCATCTGCAACGCCGTCACCTGTAACATCTAAGTATAATCTTTGAATTACATAAGTACCCACGGGTAATTTATACTTATCATAGTTGTTCAGCATTAGCGGCTTGACATTCATTGTTAAGCTGTCTGTACAATCATTCAAAGTGTACGATACGCTTCCTGTGACCCAATGAGCCGAGAATTTTGGTTTGGCATCTTTTAGAAAAGTATTTTTAGAGTAGGGATCGCCGCCGAGGAAATTAGAAATAATTTTAACTGCACTGTCTCTTTGCAGCGTTGTAGGAAATGTTAAATTAATTTGTGTTACCTTGTTATGAATGAACAGGTATTTTGCATTTACCTTTCCAAGATCAAACCAATTCTCCTGGTATTGAATCGCATTGGACTTATGACCGGATTGAATATTCAAAACAATTTTTTTACCGCCGGGTTTTAACGAAAGCAAGCTATCGCTGCTGATTCCAAAAATTTGAAAAGGCGATTTATAATTTTTTCCCGGCGGATTCGCCTGCGCGGCAGTGTAACACGCGAGTAACATAATAGCGGCAGACAAGAAAAAATAAAATCCATGTTTCGAAGTACATGCAAATAATTTTATTTTCATCTCCGATTACCTTTCATGGCTAAATTTTTGGAAGCAATGCTTTGAATAAATTATTCTGCCATTAAAATAATCTTTTATTCCGATAAATATTTTCCTGAATGCCGTTTTAAAATAAAGAAGCCCGGTGTAACGGGCTTCTTAGTAGATGTCTTTGTGAGACATTTTTCGAAAGAAGGGACAAGTTCTAAACCTGTCCCCTGCTTTGGAAGAGAAGTGTATTACTTCATCAGAATCATTTTCTTGCTCATATTAACATTGTTTCCGCTCAATCTGTAGATGTACATACCGGAAGCTAATCTGCTGGCATCAAAAGTTACCTTGTGAACGCCGATTGATAATTCATTGTCAACCAGGTTGGCAATTTCCTGTCCCAGTACGTTGTATATCTTCAGAGAGTATTTACCAGCAGCCGGAATCGAGAACTCGATTGTAGTTGTCGGATTAAAAGGATTAGGATAGTTCTGCGATAAATTGAATTCCTTCGGCATCGAGTTGTTATCTTCAACAGCTGTGGTTCCGCTTATTTCGGAAACTGCATACAGAGTTCCGGATTTGGTTCCGGCAAATACAGTGTTAGTAGACGGAAGAACCATTAGCGAACTTACACCAGAGCCGCCTAAACCAAAGCTTGTCCAGGTATTTCCGTTATCCGACGATACTTCAACGCCATTCGTGAGAGAGCTTGCATATATTTTTCCGCTCGCATCTACAGAGATTGAATAAACGAACTGGATATTCAGCGAGGTTAATTTTGTCCAGCTTCCGCCGTTATTGGTAGATCTGTAAAGACCATCGCCGTATGTGCCGGCAAAGATTGCAGTTGAAGTAGCGCCAAGCGACCATACATTACCGCATGTTAACTTTGCCCATGTTGTTGTACCGTATGCAAGTTTGAAAATGCCGCCGCCGACTGTTCCGGCAAATACATCCCCATTATTGTTGACTGTAAGAGCCTGTATTGTTAAGAATGCGCAGAAGCCGTTATTCATTTCTGTCCATGTAGCTCCAAAGTCGTTGGATACGTAAACTCCGAATCCCCATGTGCCTGCGTAAAGCACTCCGTTGTAGGAAGTGATTGAGTGACAATCTTTACCTGCAAGACTTGTAAGCGACCATGCCGAGCCATTGTATTTGTAGATACCTTTTTCTGTAGCTGCAAACATAAATCCGCCGCTTATATTGAGCGACCATATGAATGACGCATCCATACCTGAATTGAAGAGAACCCAGGTTTTACCGTTATCGGATGATTTATAAATCTTACCGCCCCATGTTCCTGCGTAGATATTTGTTCCATCGGAGATGAGCGAGTAAACTATAGCACCGTTACCAAACGAACATACTGACTGCCAGTTTCCGCCGCCAGAGTTTCCACCGGTATTTCCGCCGTTGTTACCACCGTTATTGCCGCCGTTATTTCCGCCATTGGAAGAACCGCCAATTGTAATTGTAGCGCTGCCGGAATTGTTGCTTGAATTATCATCAAGCGGAGATGAGCTAATAACACTGGCAATGTTTGTAATTTTATTATCGTATGGAATGTGCCCGTCGAATGTTACATAATTGAACTGACCCATACCGGTAAGCGAGTAACAAATCATTTGGCCGTTCTGTACGCCGCTTACAAAGTTAACTGCAGCAAACGGTGCCAGTATAGATCCTCTAATATCAATTCCCTGAATTTTCAAAGTAGTTGCTTCATAGAAATTATAGAGGACATTATTAATTGCCGTACCGTTTACAGCCAAACCTCCTGTCCAACTAATATTTGTACCGCCGATGTTTACAAGTACTCCGGCTCCATTAGGAACGTTAATTGTGAAACTATTTGCAGCCGAAAGATCGGAACCGTTAACATCGAATACGTTTAAGTAAGGATCAGTACCGGTCAACGTTAATCCTCCCCACTGTGAAGTAGTTGTACCGTTAACCGAATAAGTTGACAGCGATACAGACATAGTCTCTAATGAATTCTTTGCTGCAGCAAAGTCGATTACATTATCCTTGCGAAGTGTTCCGCCTGTTATGCTTACGGAGGATTGCGGCAAATTGGTTGCATGACCATATACAACGTTTCCGTTATATACTGCGCCGCTTGTGAAATTCAAATCGTTGCCTACAACCAATACATCGCCGCTGTTTACCGGCAGTTGGTCGCCAACACTATAAGTAGAAAGCGATGCATTGTGACCAACGGCAACCTTGCCTTGTGTATCGGAAGATGGCTGTGTTAGATCACCTATAGCAAATTAGTTAAATCCTTTAGCTACACCAAAATCAAATGTAGAACTGTTTGCCGAACCGCAATCCACTTTAACTGTAATTGTTAATGTTGCAAATGCTCCGTTAGCAAGGTTTCCTACAGTCCACAATCCGGTTGTGTTATCGTAAGTTCCTTGAGATGGCGTACTGCTTACATAAACCAATCCAGCCGGCAATTGATCCATAACTTGAACATTCGAAGCGTCGTTAGGACCAAGGTTAGTTGCCTTAACTGTGAAAGTAACATTTTGATCGCACTGCGGATTCGGATTGTCGACAATTTTTTCAATTTTAATATCAGCTTTACTTTGCTGGCATACTACGTTTACAGTTACGCTGCTTTCATCAATTACCGTCGCGGATCCGTCAATCGGGTGTCCTTCGGCTCTGGCAGTATTCGTAATTTGACCACAATCTTTATCGCTTGTAACGTATGTTTCCGTGAATGAAGTAGAAGCTCCTGCGTCGAGCACATCAATGTGTTTAAGTATATTGTTTCCGGCTAACATTTGATCATAAATGTCTATTCCGCCATGCAACTGAATATCGCCGCAGTTTTCTACTGCAAACGTATATGTTATTGTTTCACCTTTATTGTATGAATCTTTATCTGCTGTTTTTGTAATGCTTACACAAGTTTTATAGAAACCAAAATCAAGACTTAAATCGTCGCCGCAATTAACAGTTGTATTTAACGAATCGCTGTTATTTTGAGAAGCGTACCATTTTGTCTGCGAGTTGCTGTATAAAGCGCCGCCTAACTGGAAGTTAGAAGCAGCAACTCTAACTTTGTAAGAACCGTTCGGAAGATTCGGGAATGAATAATGACCAGTTTGATCTGTAATTGCACTTGCAAGTACGGTATTATTTTGTACTAATTCTACCTTAACGCCTGGTATTCCGAGTTCGCCGCTGTCTTGAATACCGTTATGGTTTTTATCATGCCATACAAAATCGCCGATTGTATTTTGGCAAGCGCTTGAACAATCGACATTAACCGTAACGCTCGATATACTTGTTACAGTGGCCGAGCCGTCTACAGGATGACCATCGGCTTGAACTGTATTTACCAAATCTCCGCAGTCTTTATCGCTTGTGGTGTAAGTTCTTGTAAAGGTTGTATCACCACCAGGATTGAGTAAATTAATATGCAGCAATTTATGATCGCCGGAAGAAACCAATAGTTGATCATAAATATCTATTCCGCCGTGCAGCTGAATGTCGCCGCAGTTTTCAACTTTAAATGTATAAGTAACAATATCGCCTTTTTTGTAAGAAGCTTTATCAGCGGTTTTTGTAATTCCTATGCATGTTTTATAATAACCGAAATTGATTGACAGATTATCGTTGCAGCTTAAAGTAGTATTTACTGAACCGCTGTTTTTAGTGTACCATTTAATTTGCGCTGTGTTATAGAAT
>JAKAHQ010000073.1 GCA_021814855.1 Bacteroidota bacterium
AGGAAATAATTATTGTTCTCGATCGCTTCAAGATTAAGAAAGGAAAAGTTAGAGAGACACTGGCCGAATCGATTGAAGCCGCATTCAAAGAAGGCGAAGGCCGGCTGGCTGTAATTAACGCCGATACCGACGATGTTAAAAAGTTTACACGCTTCTACGAATGCTGCGGAATCCGTTATGAGGAACCCGAACCGAGATTTTTCTCGTTCAATAATCCGTTCGGCGCTTGCCCTGTTTGCCAGGGTTTCGGCAAAACAATGGGCTATGAAATGGATCTTATCGTTCCCAATCCAAATTTAACGTTGCTGGAAGGAGCCGTAGCGCCGTGGCGAACGGTTAAGCACAGCAAATATTTACGCGACTTGATTCGCAATAACGAAAATAGAATTCCTCTTAACGTTCCCTTTAAAGATTTAACGGCCGAACAAGTTGCCTTGGTTAAGGAGGGCTTCAAAGGGTTTGACGGCATCGACGGATTCTTCAAACACTTGGAAGAAAAAACTTACAAGATGGGGATTCGCATCCTGCTTAGTAAATACAGAGGTTACACAACCTGCGCCGCATGCCGTGGCTCACGTTTGCGAAGAGAAGCTTTGCAGGTAAAAATAGAAGACAGATCGATTCACGATATTGTTCTTATGTCGATTGAACGCGCCTTGCTGTTCTTTAAACTTTTGCAGATGAGCGATTACGAAAAAGCAGTCGGGCAGCGAATTTATGACGAGATTGTAAAGCGTCTTACTTTTTTAAACGATGTGGGATTAGGTTATCTGACGCTCGATCGTTTAAGCAGCACGCTTTCCGGCGGAGAGACTCAAAGAATAAATTTGGCAACGTCGCTCGGTTCGGCGTTAATGGGAACATTGTACGTTTTAGATGAGCCTTCAATCGGTCTTCATCCCAGAGATAACGCGAAGCTTATAAAAATTCTCAAATCCTTGCGCGATCTCGGCAATACCGTTTTGGTAGTTGAGCACGATCACGAAATGATGAAAGAATCCGACTTGATTTACGATATGGGTCCGCGTGCCGGAATTCACGGCGGAGAAATTGTTGCAAGCGGAACCAGCGACGAGATAATGAGAAATGAAAAATCGCTGACTGGAAAATATTTATCCGGTGAATTGAAAATTCCAATACCGGAAGAAAGAAACAACTCCGTCACGGAACAGATAAAAATTATCGGGGCGAGGGAAAATAATCTGAAGAACGTTACGGTTGATTTCCCTTTAAAGAAATTTGTTGTTGTTACCGGTGTAAGCGGATCGGGCAAATCAACGCTTGTGCATGATATTCTTTACAGCGGAATTGTAAAACTTAACGGCGGCAATCCGCCTAAGCTTGGCAAGTACGATTCTATCGAAGGCGCAAGATACATTGACGAAATTGAGATAGTGGACCAATCTCCTATCGGCAAATCACCGCGTTCAAATCCGATCAGTTATGTAAAGGGCTACGAAATAATTCGTGAGATGTTTGCCGCTACCCCGCAGGCGCGTTCACGCGGTTACAAGCCCGGTTACTTTTCATTCAATGTTCCCGGCGGAAGATGCGAAACCTGCCAGGGTGAAGGATATGTTACAATTGAGATGCAGTTCCTTGCCGATCTTTATCTTGAGTGCGAGGACTGCAAAGGAACACGCTTTAAAAAAGAAACACGGGAAATTACTTACCGCGGAAAAAACATCGTAGATGTTTTGGACATGACGGTTGACGAAGCGATAGAATTTTTCCACGGCAACAATAAGATTGTCGGAATCTTACAGGTTCTTTTCGATGTAGGACTCGGTTACATAAAACTCGGTCAGCCGTCAACAACTCTTTCCGGCGGCGAAGCGCAGCGTGTTAAACTGGCGCTTCATATTTCCCAGCAGAAGAAAAACCAGCATACGCTTTTCATTTTTGACGAACCTACTACCGGACTTCACTTCGACGACATTAGCAAGCTCTTGAAATGTTTTCAGATGCTGATCGAGAACAAAAATTCCGTTGTGATTATCGAACACAATCTCGATATTATCAAATGTGCGGATTACGTGATTGATCTCGGTCCCGAGGCAGGCGAGAAAGGCGGCGAGATTGTTGCTGTTGGAACTCCCGAAGAGATTGCCTTTAACGAAAGATCTCACACCGGAAAATTTCTAAAGGAACTGCTTTAGAAGATTTTTGGTTGGAATAAATATCCGGTAATTCCCGTTTAGATAATCTTCTTCAAATAAAAATTAATAGTGATTATGCTTATGAAATACTGGCTAATTAAATCCGAACCAGAAGTGTTTTCAATTAATGATTTTGCTAAATCAAAAAACCAAACCACTTATTGGGATGGCGTGCGCAATTACCAGGCCCGCAACTTTATTCGCGATGAAATGAAACTTGGCGACAAAGTTTTGTTTTATCACAGCAATACCGAACCAACCGCTGTTGCTGGAATATGTGAAGTTGCCAAAGAAGCGTATCCTGATTTCACCGCCTTCGATGTCGGTAACGAACATTTTGATCCCAAAAGCAAAAAAGATTCTCCTTCTTGGTTCATGGTTGATATCAAATTCATAAAAAAATTTGGCAGGGAGGTTACTCTGGCCGATATCAAGGCAAATAAAAAATTGCAGAAGATGCGTCTTGTTCAACCCGGCAACCGTTTATCCGTTATGCCGGTAACAAAAGAAGAGTTCGAAGAAATTGTGAAGATGGGCGGGTGAATTTAAAACGCGTCCGCATATTAAATGAAGGTAGACAAAAAACCGGTCCAGTTGTTTATTGGATGCAGCGCGACCAGCGCGTTCATGATAATTGGGCGTTAATTTATGCCCAGATCAAAGCCATTGAAAATATAGTTCCGCTCTATGTTTTATTCAATCTTGTACCGGATTTTTTAGAGGCAACAATCCGCCAATACGGATTTATGCTTAAAGGTTTGGAACAAGTTGAAGCCGAGTTAAAAAAATTTAACATCCCTTTCAGACTTATAACAGGAAACCCTTCCATAGCAATTCCGGATTTTATTAATCGGATTAACGCAAGCGTTATCGTTTCCGATTTTAATCCTTTAAAGTTAGTTAGCCAATGGAAGAAAGATATTGCCGGCAAAACGGATATTCCATTTCACGAAGTTGACGCGCACAATATTGTTCCTTGTTTTGCAGCATCGGACAAGCAGGAATTTGCGGCTTACACATTCCGCCCAAAGATTCAAAAACTTCTTCCAGAATTTCTCGAAGAATTTCCGACACTCAAAAAGATGGAAAATATTTCCGGCGGTTCCCCGGCAATTGATTGGCAAAATTTAAGAAGGACATTAAAAATAAATTTTGATGTCCCGGAAGTGAATTGGATTTTGCCGGGTGAAGCCGCTGCGAATAACATTCTGCAAAATTTTATATCTAATAAATTGGCAAGCTACGGCGCGAAACGGAATGACCCGACTCTCGATTATGTTTCCAATCTTTCGCCGTATTTACATTTTGGACAAATTTCCGCGCAAAGAGTCGCGTTATTGATTCAACCACTGATTGATTACGGAGAATCTCAAAAATCTTTTCTGGAAGAATTAGTAGTTCGAAGAGAACTCGCTGATAATTTTTGTTACTTCAATAAAAGTTACGATTCTTTCGAAGGATTTCACCCATGGGCTAAGGAATCATTGAACCTTCACCGCCGGGATACAAGAGAATACATTTACAATCTTGAGCGATTTGGAAACGCAAAGACTCATGATGCTCTTTGGAATGCGGCTCAAACCGAAATGATTCGAAAAGGAAAAATGCACGGCTATATGAGGATGTACTGGGCAAAAAAAATTTTAGAATGGTCTAATGGGCCGGAAGAGGCACTGCAAACCGCAATTTATTTGAATGATAAATATGAACTTGACGGCCGAGATCCAAACGGTTATGCGGGTATTGCATGGTCAATCGGCGGAGTTCATGATCGCCAGTGGTTTGAAAGACCGGTGTTCGGTAAGATTCGTTATATGAACTACAACGGCTGCGCTAAAAAGTTCGATGTGAAAAAATATATCGCGGTGAATCAGAAAAAATAAAAAGCCCCGACTGAAGCAGGGCTCAATTCCTTCTTCAACAAAAATTATATTAATAATCTCGCCTTTATAGTTTCCGGAATCTCTTTCAGCTCGTTCAGAATTTCTTTCGAATCGTGCTTGCCGTCGATATCTACTATTACATATCCGATGTAAGGATCGGTTTGAAGAAACTGCGAGGCGATATTCATGTCGCGCGATGTAAATATTTTTGTTATTCTATTCATCACTCCGGGTTTGTTATGATGAATGTGCAGATATCTTTGCTTATCAAGATTCGGCGTAAGTGAAACCTCGACAAAATTTGTAGCACCGATTGTAGAACCGACATCGCAATACTTAACGAGCTTCTCCGAAACTTCCAATGCAATGTTTGCCTGCGCTTCCGAAGTGCTTCCGCCGATGTGCGGCGTTAAAATTACGTTTTCAAATTTCTGCAGTACATTAACAAACGGTTCGCTGTTGGAAGTCGGTTCCTCGGGGTAAACGTCAATGGCCGCGCCGAAAAGATGTTTCTCTTCAAGGGCCCTTGCAAGATCTTCAAGATTTACTACAGTCCCGCGAGACGAGTTAATTAAATAAGAACCCTTGCGCATCTTTTTCAACTGTTCATATTTGATCATGTTTTTTGTCGCCTCAGTCTCGGGAACGTGAAGAGTGACAATATCAGATACATTTAATAGCTCATCCAGGGTTTCGCAAGATTTGGCATTACCGAGGTTAAGTTTCTTGATTATGTCGTAATAGAAAACGTTCATGCCAAGACTTTCGGCAAGAATGGAAACCTGCGAACCGATATGACCGTAACCGATGATGCCAATATTTTTCCCGCGCACCTCAAATGCATTGGATGCTTCTTTCATCCATTTGCCTTGATGGGTAAAAAAGTTTTTCTCTGGTATTTTTCTGATCAGCAAAATACTCTCGGCAATTACAAGTTCGGCAACGGAACGAGTATTGGAAAACGGCGCGTTAAAAACCGGCACGCCTCTCAATTTGGCTTCGTGAAGTTCAACCTGGTTTGTTCCAATACTGAAGCAGCCGACGGCAAGCAATTTGTTTGCTTCGTCCAAAACTTCCTTTGTAATCTGCGTGCGGGATCGTATACCGATCAAATGTACATCCTTAATTTTTTCTTTAAGCTCTGCTTCTTCAAGAGAAGATTTCATCCATTCAACGTTGGAGTAATCGTGGTTTTTGAAATATTCCAGTGCGTTGTTGTGAACGCCTTCAAGCAATAGGACTTTGATTTTGTCTTTTGAGTATGAGTACGTTTTTTTCAGCTCGTTCATATTTATTTTATAATAGTTATTACGGAAGATAAAGATTAACGATTTGCTGCAAGTTTTGAAATGCCGGCGGCAGTCACCGGGAATATTCCCTATCTAACCGCGGAACATGATGCATAGTTTTTCAAAATTCTGCATATTTATTATTTTCAACGGCAAAGTTATTCTGCTTTTGGGAAAAATACCAGAAAAAATAAATTTAGAAGGGCAATGCGAATAAAATCCGGTTGGTTCGAAATAATTATTTTTTTCTAACCTTTTCAATTTCCTTCTTGAATTCGTCGTAAGATTTTTTGCCGGAAAGAAAGATTTGTTTGACACCATGTTTGTCAAATATGAACGTAGCCGGCAGAGAGCCGTTCCAATTTTTATCAAGCGCATTGATCAACTCTTCATCTCCTGAAAAACCGTTTACCAGCGAGGTGAAATCAACATTATTCGATTTAAGGAAAGGGATAATTTTGGAATTCACTTCGTCGGGAAAATCGACACTGATGTTCACAAAGTCCACATCCTTTATATCGTTGGAAAGTTTTACAATTGCCGGAAATTCTTCGCGGCAGGGTTGGCACCAGGTTGCCCACAAATTTAAGAACAACGGCCTCCCCTTTCTATCTTTAATAAGCTTAGCCAGTTTTGTTTTGTCCACTACCTCGACATTTATCTTACCTGTCTGTTCACCGCGTGATGATGTTGCGATTAAAAGTAATAGTAGAAAAACACGATATAGTTTTTTCATTTTTAATTCACCCGCTTAATTGAACAACCGAAAGCTTTAGAAACAGGTTCCGAAACTTTTTTACCGGCAAGAATTTCATCCAGAGCAATTCGCAAGTCATTTCTTTTAACATCGTTTTCGCGCCGCGAGTCATCTATCCTTCCATGGTAAAGAATTTCGTACTGATTGTTCAACACAAAAATTTCCGGAGTTACCGATGCGCCAAACTTATCCGCAATTACATTATTCAAATCCTTCAGAATTATGAAATTAAGATTTTGTTCCTTGGCGTGGTTTTTTATTTCTTCAACGGTTTCCTGCTTGTTGGAGTTGATTCCTAAAAATGTAACTCCCTTGGATTTATAATCATCATACAATTTTGCCATGCGGGTGTTGTAGCCGTTAGAAACCGGGCATTGAGTTGCTATGAACATGATTACGATAGCTTTTGAGTTCTTGAAATCGTTCAGTTTATAAATTTTTTCGTTATAATCTTTTAGGGAAAAATTTTCGACTTTAGAAGGTGAATCTGCTGAAACAATATTGTTAAAAACGAACAGAGATAATACTACCGCAGTTTTAAAATATATTTTAGATCTCAAGGTGTGTCCTTTCATTGGAAATTCGGCGTCTAAAAATATTCACGGGGGCAAGAAAGTTCAAGCAATATAATTGAAAAAGCGTCGAGGAAATATTTTTGCCCTTCTATCTGTTCTCAACCTAAGTTCATAAACTCTTAGACAGATGATAATCTCGTTCGGTCATTTTCAGTGCCCTATGTCCGGTACATTCTTGGTTTGAATCTCGCGTAGGCAAACTATCGGACACAGATTATTCAATATCCAGAAGATTCTTTATTGAAAAATAAATGACTGCACAAATAAAATTAATCCCTTTTCTTTTGTAAATTTAAATAAAACCATTAGGCAAAATGACGCTCTACAAATACCCGTTTTTTATGAAACTTATTTACCGCTTCGGTAACATACCTCTTACCCTGATACTGGCTGTATATCTTGTTGAGTCTGTAATTCAATCGGCAATTCATTGGTATGCGCTGATATTTGTTATCATCAATTCCGCCATAATTATTTCTTTAAATAAATATTACGTAAAGATGTACCGCTATTTTCCGTTTTGTGTTTACGCGGATAATGAAAGGATGGTATGCAAAAACTTTCTATTCAGCAAAAAGGAATTGGAGATTAAGCATTCGGAAATAAAAAATATCGAAGGAGGAATTTTCAACGGAATGCCTTCCCGGCCGATTTATATATACGGCAGCGATGGAAAATTACTAATAGGTTTCTATTCCCGCAGCGGTCAATTTTCCAAACTGCTCTCAACAATTCTGAAAAACGTAAGAGAAGAATTGTATCAAGATATTCTTGGCAAAATAAACCGTTACAAAAAATAAAAGCCCCATAAAGGGGCCTCTTAAAATAACCGATTTACTTCTTGTAAATCAGAATTGCGTCTTTAGCTTGTTTTGCAATTCTAAATTTAACGACCTTCTTTGCAGGGATTAAAATTTGTTCTCCGGTTTTGGGATTTCTTCCCATTCTTTGTTTTCTGTCCACGAGAACTAATTTTCCCAAGCCAGGAACAACAAATCCTTTTTTAG
>JAKAHQ010000074.1 GCA_021814855.1 Bacteroidota bacterium
AAACAAATCCGCTGATAATTTTATCTCTCTCGAATTTTTTCCTAAATTCAAATTCCAGTCTGTCCTTATCGGCGTATTTAATTTTTCCCAGGCATTGACTGCAGACATAGAATTCTTGCAAGGTAAGAGATGAATTGCACGACGCGCAACGACGCGGAAGAAAAAAATCTAAACAAGCAGTTACGAATTTCATTTATAGAAAATTCAGTTGATTCCCTTTTCAACAAAAAATTTCCCGCACTTTTTATCATTGATCTCGATATGATTAAAGAACCAGCGCTTGATGCCTTTTAGCTGTTCAAGACCGAAACTTTCATTTCCTTTTTTATAATTATCTGTGGCAGTAAGTATCTGGCGGTAAAATCTATCGTGTTCGAGTTTGTGAGAGATATAACCTGGGAAACCGGAACCCTTCATCATTGATTCCTCGGTTTCAAAATGGTTCTCCAAAAGTTCGAGGAGTTCTATAAGATTTTTAACAGATTGTTTCTTATCGAGTTTAAGAATTGATTGATGCATTTGATTAACAACGTCGGCAATGTTCCTGTGTTGCTCGTCGATGATCTTTACTCCAACGGAATCTTCCGATTTAATTTCGAGATACTCCATCTATCATGCCCTAATGTTTTTATAACATTCCCGAACGCTTACGAATAAACCATTCGACCGCAAAAAGAAATATCGCTAATAGAAGCAACTGGCTATCCGACCACAGCCCGTAATCTTTCTTTACCAATGTCTCTTTAACCGGGATTCGATTTATATTAGTAAGTTTATTTATCAACGAAGCAAAATAGTTAATTGTATAATACTCACCGTTTGCCGCTTTAGCAAGCGTTTTTAAAAACTCCGGATTCATCCTCGTATCCATCTTTTCAATTTCAATTTCGCCTACACTGACGCGGCCTTCATCGCTTTTAATTGAGGCGCCGTTAAAGTGCGCAGTAGCATTGAATTTGTAATCTCCGGATTCGGGCGGTGTAAATGACGAAGAATATAATCCACTGCCTATTGGGGTGAAGGCCAGACTATACTTTTTATCACCAAGCGTTATTCCCGCATCAATTTTGGAAGTATCAATTGGGCTGAAGGTTTGATCGTACAATTCTGCGGTAAAGTTGATCTGCTCTCCGGGCGAATATACTTTTTTATCCGTCATAATTGTGAACTGTTTTTTTTGTGAGGATACATTAAGCCACTTGACTATATCATCGATAAAGTTGACAAAGAACTCGGGATTTTTTTCCGCTGTTTGCAGTTGCCAGCGCCAAACATCTCCGGCCAAAATTGCAAATGATCTTTGTCTTCCCAAACTCCGGGTAATGATTAACGGATTGCTGATTGGAAGATTTCGGAGTTTCGACTGGACAAGTACATTCGTCCCAATTTTTATCGGGAAAGTAGAGTTCATCTGAATAACCGGCGGAAGATTGTTCCAGATTGCCGGATCATTATTATCAGTGGAAAAATTTGCCGCATATACATCGCCAAGTAATTCCGGCTGTACCTGGACCATATCCGAAGTAACTTTACCGATTGAAAACGGCATTGCTTTTTCCATCGTAGTTAGTTTTGTAAAATTTACCCTGTTTGTTACCATTATAAAGAACGGCTTCTTTTGTTCGTTGATAGCCGCGGTAACTTTTTCGAGCACGGCCGGCGGAGTTGAGGCCGATGGAAAATCTACAAGTAATAAAATATCGGAACTATCTATTAACGCTGGTCGCGCGTCGTTCCAAAATTTATTGGGAGCTATTTGAATAAGTTTTTTTACTTGTATATTCTTATCGATACTAAGCGCGTCAGATATTGAAGATACATCCTCTGATGGACTTCCGGCAATTAGACATACTTTCATTTTTGAATCGAGAACATTTATAAAAATTACCTTTGTATTGTTAGCCGTAGAAGATTCACCTGGCAGCGGTATGACGGTAAAGCTCAATTTTTTTTCGCCTCCGCCAGAAGGTTTGTAACTAAAATTCACCTTATTAAAACCCATATCGCTTAACATAATGTCCTTCGATTCGATTGGTTTATTTTCTTCATAAAGTGTTACGCGGGAATTCTTGCCCCCGAAACCCGAATTTTTAATCGAAACTTCTATGTTTGTGGGCTTATCTGCATAAATGTACCTATTATAAAATACCGATTGTATCAGCACATCTTTTCTTTCCGTGGAGTCTCCAATACTCACAGTGAAAATTGGCGTCTGTAATTTTTCTGCCTGGTAGCTTGGATCGAACCCGTCGGTTAAAATACCGTCGGAAAGGATAACTGCGGAATTAACACTGCTTGCTTTTTTTTGAATGAGGTCGACTACTTGTGAAAAGTTTGTCGCGCGTTCTTTGAAATTTATTTTATTGTCTGTGTTACCTTTTAAAGAATCAATTTTATTTCCGAAAGAAAAGAGTTCGAATTTTATTCCTCCCGCCGATTCAATTTGCTTAATAAACGAGTGTACTTCACTGCTTCTTGTTAAACTGTCCTTAGCCGTAATTGAAATCGAATTATCGATGAAGATAAATGTTTTTGTCTGATGTACGAGTTTGTAAGTAAGCGAAACTACCGGTTCGAAAATCAAAATAAGAAGCAGTATTAAGATTAATGCCCGTATTGTAATCAGCGATATTCTTAAAAATGAAGATACCTGCGGGATGGTATATTTGTAAACAAAATAAGCGTAGGCCGCCAGAACCACAGCTCCAAGAACAATTACTACCGGACTGGCAGAAAGTGAAATATGAAAGCCGTCAAATCCTGTCATTTACTTGATGATGAATTTTGCCGTAATAAATTTTTCAATTCCCAGTTCTTCATCGATTCGTATGTTTTATAATCAGTCAGATCGAAATGAATCGGGGTGATAGAGACGTAATTGTTTTTTATGGCCACTTGATCTGCCTCCAGCGAAGTATCCGTTTGAATCATATTACCTGTAAGCCAGTAATAATTTTTTCCGTAAGGATCTTTACGCTCTTCATAAATGTCGTCCCATTTCGATTTGCCTTGCTGTGTTAAAAGAATACCGGAAATTTGTTCCTCCGGCACATCCGGAATATTTACGTTAAGAAGGGTTCCGTTGGGTAATTTATTCTTTGCAACAAGAGACGTTAACTTAGCAGAAAGTTTCGCGGCATAATCAAAATGTTTGGCCTCGTGGCTTGTTAGTGAAACAGCAAGCGCAGGAACATCCATAATGGCGGCCTCGCGGGCTGCGGATACTGTGCCGGAATAAATTATGTTTATAGCTGTGTTTGAGCCAAGGTTAATACCGGAAAGAACTATATCCGGCTTCTCTCTTAAAATATTTTTTATCCCGATCTTAATGCAGTCTGCCGGCGTGCCGTCAATAGCGTAACCGAAGAAGTCGCCGTTTTTATAATACTCGGCAATTCTAAGCGGAAATTTCATTGTGATTGCATGACCAACCGCGCTTTGTTCTGTTCGCGGAGCTATAACTGTTACATCGCCGATCTTTTTTAATTCTTTAGCCAGGGCGCTGATTCCAGGAGAATCAATCCCGTCGTCATTGGAAATTAATATTTTCAAAGTTTACCTTAATAATAAGAATAGTTCTGTTCGTGTGGTCGCAAATATACTTAAATGATAAATAGCGTTGAAATTCTTTCTGGGCTGAATAGTGCAAAATAAAATCACGAAACTTTTTGTAAAAAAGTTTAATTTAACACGAGTTAAAAAATGCGGAATATGCCTTTCAAGAAATTTATCATCCTTTTTTTTATTTCGGTTAAAATATTTGCCCAGGCCGATTCTGTATCCGGCTCGCCGGATATTTATGTTATCGACTCGTATATAACTCCGGAAACGCCGAATAAATTTGTTCTATCGTTCGCTACAAGCGATAGCTGCATAGCAAAGCTCACAATCATGGATAAATTTACTTTCGATGTCTCAACCAAGCCGGAAGAGAATCATAAGTTTGAAATTGAGCTGAGAAAACTTAAACTGGATTCAACGGCGATCAAGTATCGCATCACGGCAGTGGATCAACACGGCAATCGAACACTGAGCGATATATACGAAGTTGATCTTCCCAAAGGCATTGTAATTACCCCTAACCAGGATGTAGGGCTGTTTAGTATTTGTCTGGGCGGACTTGTATTTTCAATTCCGTCTCCCGGTTATGTTATGATGAACAATAAAAAATATTGGACTCTCGGTAAAGAACTGCCGTTGTTTTCTTTCTATTCGGGTGGATATAATTATCCCCGCGGATATGTTAGTCTTGAATACGAATATATTTTCAATTCCGAAAAGAAAAATTTTCTCCGTCTCGGTTACAATCAAATAATTCAAACGCCGGTTATAAAATACGTCTCTCCCGGTTTAAATTATTTTACCGACTTTCTCGGTTACAACGGTATAAGCGCTTCCGTTTCACTCGGTTTATTCCAAATTGAAAATGTATTTACTGTGTACGCTCGTTATCGTTATAATTTCCAGCCGAAAGAAAACAGTTTGGATTTTCACGAAATCTCTATCGGTTTATACTCCAGTTTTTTCTCACTTAATTTTTAAATGATTTGAAAAAAGAGAACAATAAATTTATCGATCTGGGCACGCGCGGTCGGTTGAATAAAAGCAATAAGTTAAACGATCTTACCGGCAAAGAGTGGCTCAAGTTTACAAAGAGCTGGTTCATACTTCGTCCTCCGCGTAGAAAAGAGGAAGAACTGCTTCACCCGGCAAAATTTCCGGAAGCTCTTGTTGAGGACTTTATCGCATTCTTTACAAAATTGAACGGCTGGGTATTCGATCCCTTTATGGGAACGGGAAGCACATTAATTGCGGCATCTGAATTAGGAAGAAAATCAATCGGCGTTGAACTTAATAAGAATTATTTCAAATCGGCGTCAAGAAGAATTTCCAAACGGGGTCTGAAAAAGTTTGCATTCCCGATGAACGGGAATTCCTGCAATCTAAAAAATCTGCTTTCGGAAAACGGTTTTGAAAAAATCAAAATTGACTATACAATAACTTCTCCGCCTTACTGGAACCAGCTTGAAAGAAATTCGATCCGTCAAAAAGAAAGAAAGCAAAAAGGATTTGACACCAAGTATTCGCAGCGAAAAGATGACCTCGGAAATATAAGTTCGTATGAAGAATTCCTGGAACAGCAAGCTTTGGTATTTGATGAGGTCTTTGAGATTACCAAGCCGGGCGGATATTTGACGATAATTACGAACAATGTTTATTTTGAAGGCAGACTTTTTCCCCTCGCTTTCGATACAGCCGTTTTATTGACCCGGCGGGGCGAGAAAAGCTGGGTACTTAAAGATGAAAAAATATGGCTGCAAGACGATAAAAAATTAATTGCTCTTGGCGTGAATAACGCATGGGTTGGCAACAGGCATCATCAGTATTGTTTAATATTCAGAAAAGAAAAATGATTGAAGCAGTTCTTTCTGTAACGGAAATAACAGGTTTAATAAAGCAGACTCTCGAGGAAACTTTTTCCGAGGTAAGTGTCGTGGGCGAGATTTCGAATTTTAAAGCTCATGTCTCCGGTCATTGGTATTTTACTTTGAAGGATTCTAATGCGCAGATAAGCTGCACAATGTGGCGGGGGATAAATAATTATGTTTTCTTCTCTCCGCAAGACGGAATGAAAGTAATCATCACCGGACGGGTTACAGTATATCCTCCGCGCGGTAGTTACCAGGTTGATGTAAGATCGATGAAGCCGGCAGGAGTAGGAGAACTTCAAGCGGCGTTTGAAAAGTTAAAGCAAAAATTAGCCGCCGAGGGATTGTTCGACGAGCAGTATAAAAAACCGATACCGAAATTTCCAACTAAAATTGGTATTGCAACAGCTATCGATGGAGCCGCATTTCAGGATATGAAAAGCGTTGCCGCAAGGCGTTATCCGTTAGCCGAATTAATAATCGCGTCGTGCAAAGTTCAGGGAGAAGGAGCCGCAAACGAAATAGTTGAAAGTATTAAGGCATTAAACCGACGAAGCGATATTGATGTTATTATAGTCGGCAGAGGCGGCGGTTCGCTGGAAGATCTTTGGGCGTTCAATGAAGAAATTGTAGCCCGCGCAATTTTTAATTCGAAGATACCAATCATCAGCGCTGTCGGTCATGAAATTGATTTCACCATTGCTGATTTTGTTGCAGATCTCCGCGCACCCACTCCTTCGGCAGCGATGGAACTTGCAACGCCTGACAGCGATGATTTAATCTCAGCGGTGGAAGACTTCCTAAATTTCTTCCAGGAAAGAATGGACGAAATAATTTCAAGCTATTTTCAGGAGGTTGGTAATTCGCTTTCTTCTTACGGATTTAGATTACCTGGCGACATCGTAAAAAATAAAATGCAGCTTCTCGACAACACAATCTACCGGTTCCAAAATAATTTCGATAGTAAACTATCCGACAGAAAAAATCGTTTAAACTTGTTGGAAAGCAAAATCGAATCTCATAATATCGAAGGCGTACTTAAACGTGGTTTTACAATTATCAAACAGAATGATAGGTTTGTAACAAGAAAAGAAAACTTATATACCGATCAATCCTTTGGCATTAAATTTTTTGACGGAGAAGTGGAAATAAAATGAGCAAGAAAAAAGAAGCGGGTTTTGAAGATTCTCTAAATAGACTTCAGCAAATTTCCGAACTGCTCGGAAGCGGCGAGGTTGGGCTGGAAGAATCGCTGAAATTATACGAAGAAGGAATTAGTCTTGCCCAGAACTGCTATACAACGCTCCGCGACGCCGAATTAAAGGTAACGGAATTAAAAAAACAGCTTGAAGAAAAATTAAAATAGTTATTCAAAGGTAATTTTGATGGAAGTGGATAAAGCCAAATATACTGTGTTGTTCAAAGTTGATTCTCCCGCCGATATACGTAAGCTGGAATTGAAGGATCTGAAAATTTTATGTTCCGAAATTCGCGAGTATATGGTTGATGTCATTTCTCAAATAGGCGGGCACTTTGGCGGAGGATTGGGTACGGTTGAACTTACCGTTGCTCTTCACAAAGTTTTTGATACGCCTAAAGATTTGATTGTTTGGGATACGGGGCATCAGGCTTATCCGCATAAAATTATTACCGGCAGAAGAGATTTATTAAAAACAATTCGCCGGCTCAACGGCATAAGCGGATTCTTAAAGCGCAGCGAAAGTGAGTACGATGCATTCGGAGCCGGACACGCATCGACATCTATTTCGGCTGCTCTGGGAATGGCTGTCGCAAGAGATATCCAGCATACGGATAAAAAAGTTATTGCCGTTATTGGCGATGGTGCTATGACGGGCGGCATGGCCTACGAAGCTATGAATAATTCCGGCATCATTGAAAGCAACTTGATAGTTGTGCTTAACGATAACAACATGTCGATTGCGCCCAACGTTTGGCAAATTTCCAATTACTTCAGCGAAATGATTTCTCATCCCGAATACAACAGATTCAAAGGAGCTATTTGGGATTTAACCGGAAAACTCGACAACTTCGGAGATCGATTAAGAAGAGTAGCGGCTAGGTTGGAATCCGGAATTAAATCCATGATAACACCCGGCATGTTGTTCGAAGCGTTGGGCTTTAGATATTTCGGCCCAATCAACGGGCACAACCTGGATCAGCTGATTAAAATTTTTGAGCAGATTA
>JAKAHQ010000075.1 GCA_021814855.1 Bacteroidota bacterium
ACGTTAATCACAGACACGATAACATAGAGCTTGTGCCGGTGGCTAATCCGAAAAAGAAACAGGGTTTTATGGCCCGAATGATGGCGGCCGCAGAAAAGCAGGCGCAGGAACAGAAAAAAGCAGCCGGAAAAAGAAAATAAAATTAATTCCGGTCAACAATTTTATTAGCGCGGTAACATAAACGAATCAAAAATGTTTAAAACAATATCCAAATTGTTTTTATGCTCGATTATTTTTATTTCCCCTGTTGCCGCGCAAAAAATTACCACGCTTAAACTCGATCTAAAAAACAAGCCGCTTCCGTTCGGGTTAAAGGAAAAAATACCCGCGAACTTTCCCAAGATTGGTCTGGCATTAAGCGGCGGAGGCGCCAGATCAATTTCCCAGCTGGGGGTTTTAAAAGCATTTGAAGAAGAAAAAATCCCGATAGACATAATTGTAGGAACAAGTATGGGAAGTGTCGTAGGCGGGCTTTATTCTGCGGGTTACAATCTAACCGAACTTGATTCGATAATGAGAACAACACAGTGGGATGAATTCTTCTCGCCGCAGCAATCCTCAAGAAAAGAACTTTTCGTAGATCAAAAAATAAGCGAAGACCGGGCTATTCTTTCTTTAAGAATGGACGGACTAAAACCGATTCTTCCAACCTCGATAAGTTCGGGTCAACGGGCGGCAAACTTTTTAAATCTTGTCGCAATTAACGCGCCTATTCAATCTTATAATTCTTTCGATCACTACAAATACAAGTTTAGGGCAATCAGCACGGATTTGGTAACGGGCAAAGAAGTTATAATCGACAAGGGGCAGCTTGGAATGGCCATGCGGGCAAGTTCGAGCGTGTCGTTTGTTCTTCCGCCGGTAAAGGACGATTCCTTGATGCTGGTTGACGGGGGATTAGTAGCCAACATACCAGTAAAAGAAACCAGGCAACTCGGCGCAGACATTGTTATTGCCGTGAACTGCGTTAGTCCTTTGTACAACCAGAACGAACTTGTTTATCCATGGACAATTGCCGACCAGATTGTAAGCATACCGATGAATATTCTTAATAACCAGCAGTTGAAAAATGCAGACTATATAATTACGCCAAACCTGGATTCGAAAAAAAATTCCGACTTTTCCGATCTAACCAAAGTAATACAAAGCGGCTACGATGCCGCAAAACCAATTGCGCAAAAAATTAAAAAATATCTCGAAGAAAAAATCGAATCTGCTCTTTCGGGCTCAAAGGAATATTTTAAGAATCTTCTTCCCGCTGCGGGTTCGGGAATTCACACCGCCGATTTTGTAAGACGGTTTGCCGGCAAAGATTCGGTTTCATCCGGCGAAATTCTCTATGCGCTTTACAGAATTTATAACCGGGGCGAGTGGAAAAATTTATCGGTTACTATTGAAGAGAACGGCGGTTCATCGTTTGTAACTTTGAATGCGGTAGATAACCCGGCAGTAAACCAAATTATACTTGAAGGCGTTTCGGCAATTCCCAAATCCGTTATAATGGAAAAATTTTCCGGGCTGGTTTACAAACCTTACAATCCGCAAAATACTTTTTCCGCCGCTATGGACGCCATTCAACATTACAGGGAGCTTGGTTATTCGTTGGCAAAAATAGACAGCATTTCTTTCGACGTGAATAACCGCAGCTTAAATATATTCTTCAACGAAGGATTAATTTCCAAAATTATTGTAGATGGCATAAACAAAACCAGAGCACACATAATAACAAGCGCCTTCCCGTTAAAAGCCGGCTCCTATTTTAAATACAACCTTGCAGAGGAGGGATTAACAAACTTAAGAAGCACAAACCTTTTCGATCAGATTGAATTGACGGCGGTTGAAGTAGGAAACGCTTACGATTTAAAACTTGAAGTAGCTGAAAAAATTTCGAGTTTAATACGGCTTGGGCTTCGAATAGACAACGAGTATCTAACGCAGCTTTCAATAGACGCGCGCGATGAAAACTTCAACGGCTCCGGCGCCGAAATTGGAGCCATATTATCCGGTGGGCCAAGGTCGGGTTCGCTAATTCTTGAACAGAGAGCAAACAGGGTTTTCGATTCATACCTTACATACAAAATTCGTGCGTTCGGAGAATTTTCCGATATAAACGTTTACAAAGACGATTCCGTTAAATCGTCTAACGAATTTGCAAGAAGTAAATCCGGCGAGTACAGGCAAACTTCTTACGGCGGAATATTCGGAATAGGCACACAAGTTAAACGGTTCGGCAATTTATTTGTCGAAGCAAGATATCAAAGAGACGAGATCGCCAACAGATCGAATTATACCGGGCCAACATTCAAAAAAGATATTTCGAGTTTACGTTTTTCATTAGCCATAGATTCGCAAAACAAATATCCGTATCCAACGAGCGGTTTTTTGATAAACGCTTATTACGAAACGGCGCAAACGGCGCTCGGCGGAGATATTGGCTACACAAAATTTTTTATCGACTACAAAAATATTTTCAGCTTTCGTAGCACAAGCACATGGAGCTTCCGCGCGCTGGTGGGCTCGGCGGATAATACCCTGCCTTTAAGCGAACAATTTTCATTCGGCGGGCAAAATTCTTTCTTCGGATTCAGAGAATACGAATACCGCGGCAGACAAATTTTAACCACGTCTCTGGAATACAGGTACAAGCTTCCGTTCCAGCTTTTCTTTGATGCGTATGTTAAAGCACGTTACGATCTCGGCTCGATATGGGACGAACGACAGCAGATTAGATTGAAAGATTTACGTCACGGTATCGGCGCAACTTTGTCAATCGATACCCCGATTGGCCCGGCAGATTTTTCCGTTGGTAAAAGCTTTTATCTAAAAAATATTCTTCCGGAAAACACGGTTGTATGGGGACCGACATTCTTCTATTTTACAATCGGGTATTACTACTAAATTTTTTCTATAGAGGAGATTAGATTTCTCCTGCCGCCGCTTTTTCCGCAAGAGAAAGATATTTCACTTCCATTCTATTGTTTCCTTTTTTCCTAAAGTGGTTGGCGAGGGCGTAATACACTTTACTTTTTTGATCCGTCATTGCGGCGGCGTCTTGTACAACGTTAACAATACGGCTGTTGGTAGGAAGGTTGATATCGTAATTATAAAGATTCAGCAGCTTTAAAAGCGGTTCGTAGGATGTTGGTTTATGAAACAAAGCCCTGTGATAATATTCAAACGAATCCTCAAGCCGATCATAATCTTCCGTAAAATTTTCGAAGACGCGTGCAGTCCACATATTAATTTCAAACGCGATGGGGGGCATTTCTTTTATCAATTTTTCGGTATACATCTTAACTTCATCGGGCGAAAGTATCGGGTTGGCAAGAAGAATTTTAAACGTATCGGCGTTTTTTATTTTTGAATTTATTGCAACATTAAAAACATCGAAGAGTTCTTCCGGTGAAGATGAAGATCGAAATATATTTTCTATTTTTTCCTGATCTTCCATCTATTACCAATCGGTTTTAGATTTTTGAGAAATCAAAACCGAAATCAAATTTTCTTTTGTAAAATTAGGCAGGTCGCCCCCGAACCGAACCGTTTTATTTTTATCCCACTGCTTGTTTTCCGAATCTTCAAAACCGTGTCTGTTTAATACGGCAAACCGCCTGTCGGCTAAATTATTCTGATCGTCGAAAACAAAGAAAGAAATTATAACCTGCATCTTCATTTTTTCCTGCCAGCGCAGATAAGCTTTAACCGCGCGTGTATTCACAATGTATGTTTCGGAATGCTTGCCTTTCCAATCAAGCAGGGCAACAGCGCCTTTGTAATTTATAATCACATCCGGTTTGTCTTCGCCTTTTTCCCACAGCTTTTCATACCGTTTATCTTCGCCGAAATCATGGAACTCGATTCCCCATTGAATGAGCAAATTCTTGCCGGTTCTTTCAGCTAGATCGTGAAGCCGGTAATTGTGCCTGAATTCCTCCTTCGATTTGGAAGGATTAAAATCAAGTTCTTTCACTTTTTCTCTTTCATTTCGAACAAAGCACAAACAGCTCCCGCGGGATCTTGAATTACGCAATACCTTCCGGCGTCGCCGTATTTTTTCGGCTTGATTAAAATCTTGCCGCCAAGTTTTTTACACGAGTTTAAACTTTTCGTAAGATTCGTCACAACTATGTAAATTAACCACTGCGATGGGAAATCGGCATTGCCGCCGCGTTTATGACAAATGCCGGAAATACTTTTTTTAGTTTTGGGCGAGAGCATTACATAATCTTCGTAATTTCCCATGGATAGCGGTTGAACTTTCCAGCCGGCAACTTTCGAGTAAAAATTTTTTATCTTTTCTGCATTTGGAACCGTTAAATCGATCCACGCAACTCTTCCCGCTTCCTGTTTAGCTTTTGCCATAACATGATTCCTTTCTGCTTTTGAGCTAAATTACTTTTTAATCTTTAGGAATGCAATCGGAATAAAAACGATTTGTAACATTAATGGAATTCAATTCGTCTCTAATACTGTAAAATAAAATGCTTGAGCAGCCAAAATATCGTTTTCTTATTCAGCAGTATAAAAATAAGATTTACACTTATTCTCTCTACATGCTGAAGAACAGAATGGACGCGGACGACGTTACCCAGGAAGTTATGATTAAAATTTGGAAAAATATCGGAAAGTTTAATGTGCTGGCGGCAAAGACATGGATAATGAAAACAACCAACAACTTATGCATCGATTATCTGCGCCGGCGTGCTTCGATTCTTAAACGCGAGGGTGAAATAGACGAATACTTCGAAGAAACTTTTTCCACGGATAGAGCCGAGCATAATCCCTACATCGTGGCGCACCTGAACATAATGAACTCAAAGCTAAAAGAAGCAATTGGACGGCTGCCGGAAAATTTAAGAAGCGTTTTTGTTCTTTACGAAATAGAAGAAATGAAATACAGGGAGATAGGCCAATCCTTGGATATGCCTATTAATACGGTAAAGGTTTATCTTTTTAGAGCAAGAAAAAAATTACAAGAGGAATTGAAATATTATGAACGCCAAGAAATCATTTAAAATGAGCGACGAACTGCTCAACAAAATTATTTCTACGGCTTACGGCGACGCAAGTTTGAAAGATAAATTTGCCGTGCGCAGGCTTTCCAAAAAGTACGAAGAGGTTAGAAAGCTTCTTGAAGAATACAAAACCGTGGCGTCGGAAGTCCATAAGATTAAAGAGAATGTCTGCCCGGAAAAACTGATTCATAATCTTCCTGCAGGGTCAAACAGTCATAAGTCTTTCGGTACAGACTTCTATTCGATGATTTTTTCCAGGCCGCTTGTTTCGGCAGCGGTATCGGTTGTATTAATAGCCGCAATTACTTTTGGAATTTTCAACAACAAGCAATTAGAGTACCGCCACACCTACAGCAAAGCCGAAGTACAAATAGCCGAGAAACAGGCAAAGCAGGCGTTGGCAATAGTCGGTAAAATTTTGAACGAGACGAGTTCGACACTTAAAAACGAGGTGCTTGAATCTAAGGTGGCCAAGCCCTTCGGTGAGAGTATAGGAATTGTAAATAATTTAATTAACAAAGGAGAAATAAAATGAAAAACATAATTTCAATTGTGATGCTGCTTTTTGCTTTCTCTGTTACGGCAACGGCGCAGCAGCAAGGTGATTATTCCAAAGAGCCCGGTTACTTTGACTTTGGAAATATTCTCTCGCTTAAGAGCGGAGATACCGTAACGGAAGTTTACCTTGAAGAACCTCTTCTTAAAATGGTTGCTCAAATGGGCGATGCCAAACAGGAAGGATTCGGAAATGCAATTGAAGGATTAAAGCTTGTAAAGGTAAACGAGTTTATGGTTGATCAAAAAAACATTGAAAAGCTCTACGATGTTTTGGCTTCGGTTGACAATGACCTTCAGTCGAAAAAGTGGAACAGAATAGTTAAAACAAAACACGGCGAGAGCTTGGCTAACGTGTACGTCAAAAGCGGAAGCAACAACAGCTTTGATGGGCTTGTAATTACCGCGGTAGATAAAAACGGAAAAGTTACGCTCGTTAATATAGTTGGCAAGATAGACCTGGCAACCATTGGAAAATTATCGCAGCAATTTCATTTTCCAAACGTGGATAAGATGAAAGAAAAACATAAAGAAAAAGAATAGCTCCCCGCTTAGTTTAATTCGCCTGCGCGCCTGCCTGCCGGTTGGCAGGTTGCGGCGGAACAGGATTCGGAACTTACCCCGAGGTTCATACTATTGATTCCGGCACTGAACTGCGCCGGATACCTTCGTTACAAATTATTACAACTTTTTACTTCTGCCGGACAACATTCCTTCAGGCTTGTGAGTCTAAATTCATGTTCGCACGAGGCATCTAATAACTAAATTGATATGAGAGGACACATGAAAAGGATTTTTTCCTATCTAATGCTACTGATTTTGCAGACGAGTCTGTTTGCCGGCAATACACCGAGTACGCAAAAAGTTGTACTGGCACACAAAATAAAGGACTTAAACATTAATATTGACGGTAAGCTTACGGAATCTATCTGGTTAAATGCGACCCCGGTCAAAGATTTTACACAGAGAGATCCAAACGAAGGGCAGCCTGCTACCGAAGAAACCGATGTTTGGGTTGCTTACGACGATGAAAATATTTACGTAGCCGCTAAACTTTATGATTCCAAACCAAATTTGATCGACGCAAGTTTAACCCGCAGGGATAATTACGTTGATTCCGACTGGTTCGCGTTTTATGTTGACCCGTACAACGATAAAAAAAGCGGTTACTTTTTCGCTGTTAACGCCGGCGGTTCGGTAGTTGACGGAATTCTCTTTAACGACAGCTGGGATGATAATACATGGGACGGAATTTGGTCCGCAAAAACAAATGTTGAAAAAGACGGCTGGACTTTGGAAATGAAAATTCCTTTTTCCCAGCTTAGGTTTAACGAGTCCGATCAGATGAAGTGGGGAGTTAATTTTCAAAGACAAATTAAAAGAAACAACGAGCGCTCTTACTTTGTGATGGTTCCTAAAAAGGAAAGCGGTTTCGTTTCTAAATTTGCGGAGCTTGACGGGCTCAACGGTATTAAATCTAAACAGAGATTTGAAGTGGCGCCGTATGTGGTTCAAAAAGCAAATTATCTTGTGCATGATCAAGCCGATCCGTTTTACAAATCGGATCAATATAAAACTTCAATCGGCGCGGATTTAAAAATTGGTCTCGGCAGCAATTTAAATATCGACGCAACAATTAATCCGGATTTCGGTCAGGTTGAAGTGGATCCGGCTGTAATAAATCTTTCCGCGTTCGAATCCTACTTCAACGAAAAGAGACCGTTCTTTATTGAAGGAATGGATAATTTTTATTTTGCAATCGGCGGAGCCAACAACAACTGGGGATTTAACTTCGGCTGGCCGGAAATATTTTATTCGAGAAGAATTGGCCGACCCCCCCGCGGCGGAACATCGGACGCTCAATATGTTCAATATCCCAACGAGACAAGAATTCTTGGCGCAGCTAAACTTACCGGCAAGCTAAACGAATCGACAATGATCGGCGCCATCAGCGCGG
>JAKAHQ010000076.1 GCA_021814855.1 Bacteroidota bacterium
AGAATTCTTATAGCCGACATAAGTTGCGGCGTTTATTGTCATTGTGCCTACAAATTGGCCGTCAACAACCTGAACAATATACTTTCCAGGTTTATCTGGTGTAAACGGAATTACTTGTGTTGAATCATCAAGTACGTCAACTGTTTTTCCAAATACTGGTTTTGAACCGGATGGATACTGGATCGTAGACCAAGTTGGAGAAACAAGTTTCCCGCTGGATCTTTCTACCTGAATATACATCATTGTTCCCGCACCGACGTTATGAAGACCTGTAAATCGATATTTGTAAATATCGTTAGTATCTTTTGCGGCACCTGCTTCAGAAACTCCATACGGAGTAACATTGAGTGTGACAGGAGTTTGCGCAAAAATCATTGTCGAGAAGAGGAACATAACAACTAGGATTTTTGTAAATCTTTCGGACATAAACATCCTCCATGGATTTAAGATTTTTGGTTCATTTGTTTTCATTAGACATCATAATCTGAAATATAGATAAAAAGAGATTTTTGCTTTTTATTCTAATTTTACATTTGGAATATAGAAATAATAATAAAGATGTCAAAGTCTATTAATATTTTTTTAAGAAAAAATTCTCCTCTTATTATCGGTTTTCCTGCATCTCTGTTTAATTGATAAACGAAGTGACTATTGTTATATTTTCAATCAAATTTTCGGGTAAAAATGCTTATATATAACACCTTATCAAGGAAGAAGGAAGAATTTATTCCCCTCAATCCCCCAACCGTAACAATGTACATGTGTGGGCCTACGGTTTACGATTATTTTCATATTGGAAATGCCAGATCATTTATTATGGCCGATATCGTAAGACGATATCTTCAATTTAGTGGGTATAAAGTTAAATTTGTTTTTAATTTAACGGATATCGACGATAAGATTATTAAACGCTCGATAGAAGAGAAAAAAACTGCGGGCGAAATTGCCGGCTTTTATATCAAGGCATTTTTTGACGATTTGAAAAAATTGAACATTATGCCGGCCGATGTTTATCCGCACGCTACTCAGCATATTCTCGATATGATAAATATTATAGATAATTTAGAAAAAAGCGGCATAGCTTATAATGTTGATGGAAATGTTTTTTTTGATGTAACAAAATTTCCTAATTACGGTCTGTTAAGCGGGAAAAAAATCAACGAACTTGAGGCCGGTGCAAGAATTGAGATTAACGAACAGAAAAAGAATCCTCTTGATTTTACATTATGGAAAAAAGCGAAAGAAGGGGAACCGTCATGGGAAAGCCCTTGGGGAACAGGAAGGCCTGGCTGGCATATCGAATGTTCGGCAATGAGTACAAAACATCTGGGTCATACAATTGATATTCATGCCGGCGGAAACGACTTAATTTTCCCTCATCACGAAAATGAAATTGCACAAAGCGAATCGGCTTATCATCAAAAATTTGTTCGTTACTGGATGCATTTCGGATTTCTAAATATCCAGGATGAAAAAATGTCGAAATCTCTCGGTAATTTTTTTACAGCCAGAGATGTATTAGCGAGATATCCAGCAGAAGCGATTCGAATGTTTTTTTCGCAAACTCATTACGGCGGTCCTCTTAATTTTAGCGATGAACTATTGGCTGCCGCGCAGAAAGGTGCAGAAAAAATCCAAAATCTGTCTCAGCAAATCGACGAAAGAATTCAAATAAATTCGCCCGGTGGTATGAATCCCACATTTGAATTCCAGAAATACTATGCTGATTTTATTTCCGTAATGGATGATGATTTCAATACTCCTCAAGCCGTTGCGGTTATTTTCGATTTTGTTAAATCCATAAATAAAGTTCTTGCGGAAAACGATAACGTGGATATTCAATTTTATTTAAAAGCAAAAAAATTCCTCGTTGATACAGCCGGCAATATTCTGGGGATACTAAATGAACCAAATACGAAAATAAGTGAATCGGAAAATTTAGAATTGGATTTAATCAAATTAATTCTTGAAGTCAGAGATAAATTGAAAAGAGAAAAAAATTATCTGCTGGCCGACGAGATAAGGAACAGCTTGAACGAATTAGGTATTGAATTGAAAGACGGTAAAACAGGAACTTCATTCAAAAAAAATAACCGCAAGACAAATAATTAACGGATGAATTCCAATAAAATTATATCTAAATTATTATAGACAAAACCGGCGGATCCAAATGAAAAAAATCGCTTCAGTGTTATTATCATTTTTCTTTTTAACCTTGAATGTAAATGCTCAGGGAACCAGCGGGACAAATGCCAAATATGAATATCGCAGCTTGATAGATCTTCCGACCGCCGGGATACTCCAGAAGGGATTCAGCGGCGTTACCCTTGATGTTATGCCGGATGGCGTTGTTATTTCGAAAATTGAAGTCGGTGTGTTTGATGGATTTAGTTTTGGAATTTCTTACGGCGGAAGTAATATAATCGGCTCTGGCCAAATCGATTGGTATAAATTACCCGGTGTGAATATTCGCGCAAGAGTGATAGATGAAAGCCAAACCCTGCCGGCAATTACTTTAGGTTTCGATTCGCAAGGGAAAGGATTTTATGATAAAGTTCTGGATCGCTATCAAATTAAATCGCCTGGATTTTTTGCTGCTGCATCAAAAAATTTTGAGTTCCTTGGATATCTAAGTATTCATGGCGTAATTAACTATTCTTTAGAAAGAGACGATGCCGATAAAGATCTTGATCTCGGAATTGGATTTGAAAAAACAATAGGCGGAAGAGTGTCCCTAGTCGGGGAATATGATTTTGCGGTTAACGATAATACCGGCCAATCGCTTGGAAAAGGGAACGGCTATTTAAATATGGGACTTAGATGGTCTGTGGGCGACGGATTAACTTTAGGGTTGAATCTTAGAGACCTCCTTGAAAATAAAAAATTTGTGAGCAATAAAGCAGACCGCGGAATTTTTGTCGAGTACGTAAAGAGTTTGTTTTAGCACCCTGTAGTTAATTGCAAACACATCAGTATACTCTATTGTACAATCACGCCTAATATAGATATTTCGGCGTCATTTCTACCTTTCTTTTGAAACCATTAAGGGTATAATTTTTGTTAGAAGAATATAGAATTAGTGAAGGATAAGGTCATGAAAACAATTATCAAACTTTTAGCTGTAATTCCGCTTTTATGGCTCGGCGGGTGTTACACACAAATCGCGGTTAGAGGATACGGCGATGATCGTTATGTTTCCGACGATAATAACAATCAAAACGATGAAGCTTACCAGGATTCTACTGACTATTATAGCCAGGAAGATTCTAGTTATTATAATGACGAAGGATACTATAGCGACAATAATTATAATGACGGATATTATTCTAACTATCGTCATTATTTGTGGGGTTATTATCCTTCCTATGGATTTTCTATTGGCGCTTACTACGATCCATTCTGGTACGACTATTACGGCTGGGGAAGTTATTATTATATGTCGCCCGGGTATTGGTACGGAAACTATCCGTATTGGTGGAGATATAATAATTACTATCCGTACTACTATAACTATTATCCGAATGGGAATTATCCCGGATATAAGTATCGAACAAATACAATAACAAGACTTAGGAACAATACCGGCGAACGCGGATCTTCCGGCGGAAGAGGTTATTACCTGGGCGAAAGAGGAAAAGGAGCGGGTTCCTACGAAACTAATAGAAATAATTATAATGGTCGTTCTTCCGGTGTTGATCTTAATAGAGTAAGAGTAAGCCGCAACGCTCAAGGGAATAATAATTCTGGAACTTCGAGCACAAGAATTAACAAGCCGACAAACACTAATAGAAATACTACATCGGTTGAGCGAAGACGAGAGCGGGTTGAACGTAGCGGAAGACCATCGGCCTATTATACTCCAAGGGCATCGGAATCATCCAGAGGTAGAAACAGTTCGAGTGAACAAGGGCGTAGAGTAGAATACAGCAAACCTAACAATTCACGCGGCGGAAGACCGGCTTATAATCCGCCGGCACAAGCGCCTGTTTCTCGACCTTCATATAGTCCACCACCATCGTCATCTTCATCATCTTCTTCATCGAGCGGTAGTTCGAGTCGTTCCGGCGGTGATGGCGGCAGAAGAAGGTAAAGGTAATGTTAAAATATTTATTGATGCTGTTTCTCAACTTTTACGAGGATAAAATGAAAAATATAAAAATTTGGGTGATGCTTTTTCTCCTTGGCGGGGTTATAAATGCGCAGGATTTCAACGATGCGTTGCGTTTAAGTGATCCAGGCGTATTAAGCGGCGCAAGATCTTTGGGAATGGGTAACGCTTACTCTGCATTAAGCAACGATCTCTCGGCAGGAACATTCAACCCAGCCGGCTTTGGTCTAATTCGGAATTTGGAATTTGACGGAGGATTAAATTTCAATTCGTTCAGCAATAACACAACATTTTTTGGAAAGCAAACTAGCTATTCAAGTAACTCTACAAAGTTAAGTCAATTTGGTTTTGTATTCCCGGTTCCAACCGCGCAAGGCAGTTTGGTATTTGCCCTTGGTTATTCTCAATCAAAAGATTTTAACCGAAGCATGAAATTTGACGGATATAATCCGGGCAATACTTCCATGATACAAGATTTAACGTTCTCTCCGTTCAGAGATGATAATGATTTTACGTACGAACTTGGCCTTAGCTATCCCGTAACAAGCACAATGGATACTACTTTAATCAACGGGAAGTTAAATCAAAGTGGAAAAATTCTTCAAGAAGGCGCCATCAACAGTTGGTTCTTTTCCGGTGCGGTGGAAATTGAAAAAGATATTTTCGTTGGAGCTACAATAGATATTTTCAGCGGAACATTTAAACGCACAAACGATTATTATGAAGACGATTTTATGGGAAACTATCCTTCCGGTTTGCAATTAGATCCCAACGACCCTACCACCAGAGGATTTTTATCTTTCTATAGGAATACGCTTTTGAATTGGGATATTTCCGGTTGGGATGCAAAGATCGGTTTGCTTGCAAAACTTAACGATATGTTTAATCTCGGAATTACAATTCGTTTCCCAAAGACATTCACAATTAAAGAGACATACACCGTTAACGGACAAAGCGATTTTGTTAATACCTCGTACACAATAAATCCACCGTTTGATTACAACAGCGAATATGACATAACAACGCCGTTCGAATTTACTGTCGGCGGTTCGTATTCCGATCGCGGACTGACCTTAAGCGCCGACGCGAATTTGATCGATTATACGCAAATGGAATTCAGCAGCGGATTGGATGCGCAGACTAGAACAGATAACAATAATCAAATAAAAGATTTATTCAGAACCGTTGTCAATATTCATGCAGGCGCAGAGTACGTAATTCCGCATTCACCGGTTATTGTACGAGCCGGTTTTATGCTAATGCCTTCTCCCTTTAAAGGAGATCCGTCGGAATATGATAAAAAATATGCAACAGTCGGTTTAGGTATTAAGGCAGATAAGAACCTGGCATTCGATTTAGCTTACGTCTATGGTTGGTGGAAAGATATCGGAGATAATTACTCATACAATGTATCGACAACCTATCAGGATATTACTTATCATAATTTTGCCGCTACAATGAAGTACTTCTTTTAGAATTTTACGATTAATGCAAATTGACATCGCTTTTAGAGCACCTTATCTTTAAGGTGCTTTTTTTATTTGCGGAGGTAAAATTCTAGGCACAATTTTTAAGATAGAAAGTAAGGATCACTATCTTTATAATGAGAGCGGCGAAGAAATTAGGTGTTCGCTTCGAGGGCGGTTTCAAAAAGAGTTTTCATTAAAGAAAGACAAATTATTTAACGTTGATATTGCTGTTGTTGGCGATCAAGTAGAGTTCGAATTGAACCGCGACAGCAGCGGCGTAATTGAAAAAATACTTCCGCGCAAAAATTATATTTCCCGCAAGGCCCCCAAAATTAAAGGCGCCGGGAAAAGGGGGGAACGGCTGGAACAAGTTGTTGCTGCAAATATCGATAATCTAGTAATTGTGTCGAGCGCTCAATCGCCAAAGTTCAATAACCGCCTGATCGATCGTTTAATTGTAACGGGCGAGAGTTCTCATCTTTCAGTAATTATTGTCATAAATAAAATTGATCTTGACGAATCAAACGAGATCAATATTTGGTCGAATTTGTACGAACAAATAGGTTACCGGGTTTTCTCCACAAGCGTAAAAGAATTGATAGGACTGGCGGATTTAAAAAAAGCTTTGCATGGAACTTCGAGTTTAATTTGGGGACAATCGGGTGTAGGCAAATCGTCTTTAATAAACGAAATGTATCCGGGTATTAATCTTAAAATTGGTGAGATTAGTAATTTTACTTCGAAAGGAAAGCACACCACGGTCACAAGTATAATGAAAAAGATTGAAAGAGATACATTCATAATCGATACGCCGGGCATTCGCGAGATTGATCCGTATGGAATTAGGAAGGAAGACTTAGGACATTATTTTATAGAGTTTCTTGCATACCAGGAAAGCTGCAGGTTCAATACTTGCACGCATTATCACGAACCTGGCTGCGCAGTTATATCGGCTGTGGAAGAAGGAAAAATCAGCGGCGAACGTTACCGGAGCTATTTAAACATTTTGGAAACTGTTGAAGACGATATGAACTTTTAAAGCGAAGAGATTTTTTTCAGCATCCGTTCGATAAACTCATCTACAACTTCATCCGGTACTCCATCGATGTGATTGGATTTTAAACGCATGTCGCATTGATCGTTTATATAATCGATCAAAACAAATTTATGGTCCTTTGTCAATGCAATCTCCGTAGAGAAATAATCCAGCCCGGTAATTCTTGCAAGCATTGAAGTAATTCTCACAAGAGGAAGTAAATTAAACCTGGCAATCTCTCGTTTTGTTACCCGTTTATAAATATGAGTCTGATCATCCCACCATGTAGGAATAGGCCGGTCGAAGGCCCAAATTACCCTGAACCACGCACGGCGCCCGTTTATCTTTCTTGGTAGAATCTTCTCCTGAATTAAATACTTCTCAAATGGATTATTTATTCTTTCATTTTGTATCGCTTCGATTGTCATAGCGTTTTTAATAACGCCTTCTCCGCCGCCTGAAATCAACGCCGGCTTAATTACAAACGGAAAATTCAGACCCTCAAGATCATTTATAGTAAGCTTTAATTCCGGTTGATGATTGTACGATGGCACTAAAAAAGTTTTCGGCAGCTGGCATTTCTTACGAAGAAGTCTTTTATGCATTTTACATTTATCGATTGCTCTTACAACTTTGTCATGCGGATTAATGATAACGCCTTTTCTTCTACGAATTAATTGCGCCGCTTGAAGAAAATTTGGATCCTCGTCCGATGCCCGGTCCATGTACGCTTTGAAATGGATATCTTTATTCTTAATCCCGTCAATTACTTCTTGAAGATTGTAACGATTGATTATAAAAGTTTTCAATCCTTTACCCTGAAACAATTCTTCAATTCTGTCGAGGAATTCTTTATCGTATTCCCAAGTAAATGATACCGCTAAATCGAATAT
>JAKAHQ010000077.1:0-1776 GCA_021814855.1 Bacteroidota bacterium
GATCGGAACATATAAATTTTTCTCCGGCAAAAAATTGCTGGATTATTTTTCTGTAAATCACGATACGCGCGAGTCTGTAACAGAAAAATCCACCGGGGCTGAATTAGATGATTATTTAAAGCAAATATCTTTTGAGGGAAAATTTGTAAAACTTTCTTCCAAAGACGATATTTCAAAAGTTATTTACGAATCCCGCTTTGGCACCGAGTTGTGGAAATACTTTTTGATTCTTGTTTTGCTTCTTGCAATTGTAGAATCGATGGTTGCCCGTAGCGCAAAAAAAGATGTGGAGAAAGTTGGAAATTAATTTGAGGAGATAAAAGTTAGTATCTAGAATAACGGTGTTTTATCTAAAAAGGTTGATAGAAAATTTAAAATATGATTGAGCTTAAACCGATACCGAAAGAACGCGCGATATTAATTGCATTGCTGACCGGCGATTACTCTAAAGACCAGGTTGAAGAGCATCTTGACGAGCTTGAAATGTTAACCGATACTGCAGGGGCCCAAACGGTTTTTAAAATTATGCAGGATAGAAATAGACCTGACCCTGCTTACTTTATTGGAAAGGGCAAAGCCGAAGAGATTGCCCAACTGATAGAGCTGAATGATATTCAACTGGTTATTTTTGACGACGATCTAAATCCTACGCAGGTTAGAAACCTTGAAAAACTTTTTGAGCGAAAAATTCTCGACCGAAGCGGCCTTATTTTGGACATATTTGCATCGCACGCAAAAACCAGGGAGGCAAAAACCCAAGTAGAACTCGCACAGCTGCAGTATATGCTTCCGCGGTTAACGCGCGCATGGACGCACCTTTCCAAACAATACGGCGGAATCGGCACAAAAGGTCCCGGTGAAACGCAAATCGAAACCGATAGAAGAATCATACGAACAAGAATCGGCAAGCTGAAAGAAAATTTACGAAAGATTGAATCGCAGCAAACAACAAGAAGCGCGAGCCGGAAGGATTATGTTACAGCTTGTCTGGTTGGATATACGAACGCAGGTAAATCGACTTTGTTAAACAGGATTACAAACGCCGGCGTTCTTGCCGAAGACAAATTGTTCGCTACTCTCGATTCCACCACCCGCGCCTTCGATCTCGAAAAAAATAAAAAATTACTTTTAAGCGATACCGTTGGATTTATCCGAAAGCTTCCGCATCATCTTGTCGCGTCTTTCAAAAGCACGTTAAACGTAGTTCGTGAGGCGGACATAATTCTTCACATAATAGATATCTCGAACGATTTTTACGAAGATCATATCAATGTTGTGGATTCAACCCTGGAAGAACTTGAAAGCCACAAAATAGTTCAGCTTAAAATATTCAACAAGGTTGATTCTCTAACGGATAAAGGCCGAATTGATTACGTTCTTAATAAATACAAAGACAGCATAATAATTTCTGCTGAAAGAGGAATAAATGTTTCCGGCATGAAAAAGATGCTGCTGGATTTTTTCGAGAAAAACTTTGTAAACGGTTTCGTGATATTAAAGCACCACCAAACCAAGCTGCTTTCCCGAATTTATGAGCTAACAGAAGTGACTAAAGTTGATTACGACGAAGATTTTGTAAAAGTGGATTACCGTGCATCAAGAGCGCTGCATGATAAGATCCAGATAATGGCCATGGAAAAATAATTTATTATTCCTTCCCGGATTCTTTATTGGAACCGGGAACGGATTGCGGGGGAATATTCTTTTTATCTTTATAGATACTTTCTCTTCCAACCCTGTCTCTGCGATCTATCCACCTATCGATTTTAGATATAA
>JAKAHQ010000077.1:1786-4598 GCA_021814855.1 Bacteroidota bacterium
TAAGCAAACCAAACAAAGTAAGTCCTGTTACAATTAATATCGTGACTAAAATAAAAATTACGGTATAAAGACTCATAAAATTCTCTTTTGGGATTTAGACGCTCATAGAGCCTGATTTCCCTTCCAAAATACTCATAGACATAAAATTTTCACAATCGTTTTTTCAAAAACTCTTAGTAAGTTTCCCACAAAGAAAATATTCCACTAGAGGAGGAAGTACTATGGCTGTTGTTCTAGACGGCGCTAATCTAACGGTTGAAAAGTTAGTTGCTATTGCCCGCCATAATGAAAAAGTTGAGTTACACCCCGACGCGCTTCAAAGAATAAAAGTATGCCGCGCCATGCTCGAAGAAAAAATTCAAGCCCACGAAATAATGTACGGAGTAAATACCGGCATCGGCGAATTTTCCGAGATCGTTTTAAATGACGAACAGGTTAAAGAGTTTCAGAAATATTTGATTTACAATCATGCGGCCGGTATTGGCGATCCCGCTCCAATAGAATATGTACGCGGAGCCATGGCCGGAAGAATTAATGTTCATGCTCACGGCATGTCCGGCGTTAGACCCGAAGTTACACTGACGCTCGTTGAGATGTTAAACAAAGGAGTAACCCCGGTAGTTTGTCAAAAAGGTTCGGTAGGCGCAAGCGGCGACCTTGCACCGATGAGCCAGATTGCACTGCTTATGCTTGGCGAAGGAGAAGCTTATTACAACGGCGAAAGATTAACCGGTAAAGCAGCTTTTGAAAAAGCAGGAATCAAAATCCCGGGTCTTCAGGCAAGAGACGGTTTAGCGACAATCAACGGTTCGAACTTATTAACCGCTATGAGCGCAATTCATATTTATGATATGAACCGGTGGCTAAAGCAATCGGAGATTGCATGCGCTATGTCGCTCGAAGCTTTGTTTGCAAATTTAAAACCTTACGATGTTCGCCTTCATGAAGTGCGCGGATTTAAGGGCGCCGTTCGCAGCGCTAAAGCAATTATGAAATGCATAAAAGGCAGCGATCTTCAAACCGGTAAACTCAAATCGAAAGTGCAGGATGCTTATTCAATGCGGTCATCGCCGCAGGTTATCGGCGCCGCGCATGATGTTGTATCCTTTGCCAAAGAGCAGGTTGAAATTGAGCTTAACGGCGTTGGCGATAATCCTATTTTTATACCTGAACAAAAAATTACTCTTACCGGCGCCAACTTTCAGGGCACGCCGGTTTCAATGCCGATGGATATGGCCGGAGCTGCAATTACAATGGTTTGTGTTTTATCGGAAAGAAGATTGAACAGAATGCTTAACCCCGCACTCAATATAGGTCTCCCGGATTTCTTAACAAAGGGTGCTGGAATGTTCTCGGGATTAATGCTCAGTCAATACACTGCAGATACTTTAATTGTTGAACAAAGAATTCTTTCCAACCCGGCATCAATACAATCTATTCCCGCCGCTGCAGATCAGGAAGATTTTGTTTCGATGGGAATGAACACTGCTATCAAGAACGGACAGATTCTCGACAACGCTTACGGCATTCTCGGTATTGAATTTATTGCCGCTGCTCAGGCTCTCGATTTCCGCGAGTTTGAAAACGGCAAAGGTGTGGTGAAGGCAAAACAAATTGTTAGGAAATATGTTGATCATCTTGATGTTGACCGCCCGCTTTATCCCGATCACACAAAAATGAAAGACGTGGTTAAGAGATGCGAAATACTTGAGGAAGTCGAAAGGGAAGTCGGAAGCTTGGAATAATACATTTTTTTAGAAAACAACGGGGCTTGAAAATCAAGCCCCTTTTTCTTTTCATCAAATCAATCCGCTAAATATCGAATAAGCATAACCAAAAACAATTGCGCCGATCAAAACATACAAAACATATAGAGTGAAAACTTTTTTAGTTGTTAGTCCCCACACCGCGGCCATAGCCGGAATTGTTGTGGTTGGACCCGAAATTAAAAATGCCAGCGCAGCCGCAGGGTTCATTCCTTTCGCAAGCAATCCCCCTATCATCGGTAGAGCAGCCATGTTGCTTGTGTAAATAGGAACGCCGAGCAGAGCTGCCCATAAAGTTGAGTACGAATTTTGATTTCCGAGAAGTGTAATTATCAAGCTTTGAGGAACATAAAAAATTATCAGCGCTTCCAGGAAGAACGCAAGCAGCATAAATTTGATTACCAGCACTGTAGCGCCGAAAGTCTCCTTTAATAATTTGCCTAGAAATGAATTCGATTGCTTATTACTTTCACAAGAAGATACAATTGTTGCCGAAGGCAACGGTTCTTTTTCATCTTTAGAGAAATTTAAATTGCAGCCGCAGGATTTACTTTCCTCGGATTTCGGTTGAGGCGGATCAGTACAGCAACCGACGGTATATTTATTTCCGGTTTCTACTATGCAACACGAGCCGCCGTCATATAATAATTTTTTTTCAACAGATAGACCGGATAAGTTTTCAAAATTAAATTCATTCGGAGCGTAAGCCATTATCAAATAGTTTATTTTAGTTTTTATCCTCTTGAAATAGCCGCTCGCCTTCGTCCAAAGGTTCGACATTTTGTAACTCTTTTTGATTCTAACATAATCGTTTCCAAGCCAGCCGTTTCTAAAAAGAAAATGAGTAATGTATCCGGCGGATAAACTAAGCAGGAATGTTGATACAAGCCGCCACACTGCTAAATTCCAGCCTAGCATTGCGGCGCTCAAGAAAAACATTTCCGGATCCATCGACGGCGACGCGATCCAGAATGACATAACAGGCGCTAAGGGCACTCCGCCGATTAGCAGAGCGGCAATTATTGCGATCACCCCACACGAACAGA
>JAKAHQ010000077.1:4608-7442 GCA_021814855.1 Bacteroidota bacterium
AGAAAGGAATGCATGAAACTACAAAAGTCGCTAGAAAAATCGAAAGCATAAGCTTATTTGTAAAAACTCGCTTAATATACTTGGATGCGCCGGACATCTTTACCGCAACTGAAATTGGAATTGTAACTAACAGGTACGGCCACATATGAATGAATGCATCAACAACAAAATTCACGATACCAATAACTTGCGCGTTCATAATTTCACCTCGCTCTATATCGTAATAATACGATGGATAAGTTTAAAAAATTTTAGAAGTTCTCCACTGTTTTGTTTTTGAACCATGCAATATTTTGTTGGTTAAGGCAATAACTCGTAGCGGGACCTTCGGTTTCGCCTGAAATCCAACCGGCCTCTCGCAGCACCTTTAAATGCTGAGAAACCGTTGCCTGAGCGATCGGTAGATATTCAACTATATCGCCAGTAATACAGCCCGGATGAGTCAGAAGGAATTTTATAATTTTGAAACGTATTGGATTACCCAACGCTTTGAACATCTTTATCATCTTCTCCTGATCGGTGCCTGAAATATTTAACGTGCAACACAGCTGTGGACTTGTCTTGCTCATTTATGCTTCAATTTGTTCCATCGTAAAAATACGATATAGAAATTTGTTTGTCAAGCCCTTTTGAAAAAAATTTTCATTTAAGAATTTACTTGCTCAGATCGAAATAGCTCCACTGAACTGTCTTCTGCCCGGAGTAGTCATCGGTTACATTAATAAATATTTTGTAGGTGCCTGTTTGATAAGTACTATCGAGTTGGATTTGCGAATTGATTTGCTGATCCATCATTCTTTCCGAAGCGGTTTTTTCAAACACGCCGGAATCGATCTTCTCAATCATCCTTCCGTCAACGGTTTGAAGATCAACCGTGTACGTAAGCTTTGCCGAATATTTACCATCATTCTCTTTTTGTTCGAACCCTTTTACCCTGACAGATGCATCAACTTCCCATCCTTTATCCATTGTATAAGCAAAGGATTCGCAGCTAAATAATTCCAGCCGCTCTTCCTTTTTTGAACAGGCTGCGGCTACAAAAACAAGAACGATAAGAAATAAATATTTTTTCACGACATGACTCTCGTATTATAAACCAGAGGCCGAACCAACTTCGACCTCTGATTAAAAATGTTTGCTTTGGTTTTCAACTTAATTGTTTTTCTTAAAATCTTCCATGAAGGCAACCAATTCTTCCACACCTTTTTTCGGGAAGGCGTTATAAATTGACGCGCGGATTCCACCGACTGATCTATGACCTTTTATACCGCTCATACCTTTAGCCGCGGCCTCTTTGACAAATTTCTCTTCGAGTTGTTCGTTAGGAAGTCTGTATGTAACATTCATCAGTGAGCGGTCTTCCGGCACTACCGTTCCTTTATAATAGCCGCCGCTTGCATCGATCGCATCGTAAAGAATTTTTGCTTTCTCAACATTGCGACGGTACATCTCATCCAGCCCACCCATATCTAAAAGCCACTTGAAAACTAATCCTGCAATGTAAATTCCAAATGTTGCAGGAGTATTGTACATGGTTTCATTCTCTACGTGGATTTTATAATTCATGTATGTATGAAGTTTATCAGACGATCTTTCCAAAAGATCTTTTCTAACAACTACAACAACAACTCCCGATGGACCGATATTCTTTTGCGCGCCGGCGTAAATCAACCCGTATTTGTTAACATCAATTTTCTTATGCAGAAAATCCGAAGAGGCATCGCATACCAGAGGAACGTTTCCAACTTCTGGTTCAGTTTTATACTCTGTTCCAAATATTGTGTTGTTCGACGTAAAGTGAACGTATGAAGCGTCGGGATCCAATTTTAACTCGCTTTGTTTCGGGAGGCGAACAAATTTTTCACTTTCGGTTGAACCAGCAATATTTACAGTGCCAACACGCTTAGCTTCTTTAGCAGCTTTTTGCGCCCAAGCGCCGGTAACGATATAATCAGCTTTGTTTTTAGGAGGCATCAAATTCAACGGCACCATCGAAAACTGAAGTGTAGCGCCGCCCTGCAAAAACAAAATAGAATATTTGTCGTCGATGTTTAAAAGCTTTCTCAAATTTGCGTCCGCTTCTTTGATTATCCCGTCGAAAATTTTTCCGCGGTGGCTCATTTCCATAACGCTCATGCCGGAACCTTTGTACGAGAACAAATCCTTCTGTGCTTCAAGCAAAACTTCTTCCGGCAAAATAGCCGGTCCGGCGCTGAAATTAAAAATTCTTTTTTCCATTTAAGTTCTCCGTTTATATTGCTTTTAAAAATTCAAACTGCGGTTCATATTTTTTCAATGATTAAATTAAGTGAACGAGCAACCCGTCGCGAAGCTTTGGTTCAAACCATGTAGATTTCGGCGGCATAATTTCACCGGCGTCGGAAATATTCATTAAGTCGTCGAGAGTAACGGAATACAGAGAAAAAGCTACAGCAGCTTTGCCGCTATCGACAAGTCTTTCCAATTCCCCGGTACCTCTAATACCGCCGACAAAATCTATATTGGTATCTGTCCTCTGATCTTCGATTCCAAGCACCGGGCGGAATAAAAATTCCTGCAGTATACTTACATCCAACTTTTCTCCAACAGTATTACCGGGTTTTACTTTATCGGTCGGTTTTAACAGATACCATTTTTTATCGATGTACATACAAAAATTATTTTTTTCCGATGGAGAGGTTGACTGCGTTTCCTCAACCGAAAAATATTTTTTAATTTTTTCAATAAACTCATCCTTACCCATTTTCAAATCATGAATCACTCGGTTGTAGGGAAGAATTTTTAATTGATTCGCCGGAAATAAAACTCCCAGGAAGAAATTATATTCTTAGATC
>JAKAHQ010000078.1 GCA_021814855.1 Bacteroidota bacterium
AACGGGAAGATTTAACCCAGAATATCACAAAGCGGTTTGGCCGTCTACCGGAAATTTTTGCCGCGGAGGCGCGTTCAATTCTGCGCTGCTTTCGGTTCATGCCGTAGCAATACTTCCCGAAGAAATGAGCAAAGAACGATTTGACTGGCTGAGGAATATTGGCGCCGAGATTTTTGCTACTTATGGATGCGAGAGCAATGTGAAAGAAATCTATGATAAATGTCACGAGTTAACTGCAAAGAGTGACGAATATCTAATCTTCAACCAATTTGAACAATTCGGCAACAGTGTTTGGCATTATGAAATTACCGGCAGTACAATTGAAACATTGTTCGATCAAATTAAAAATGATAAGAGCAGGTTAAGCGGTTATGTAAGCGCTACAGGTTCGGCTGGTACAATTGCCGCGGGCGATTATCTGCGCCGGGTTTCGCCTCATATAAAAGTTGTTGCTACAGAAGCTCTACAGTGCCCCACTCTTTTGATGAACGGTTACGGCGCTCACAGAATTGAAGGAATCGGCGATAAACATATCCCATGGATTCACAATGTTAAAAATACCGATGCGGTTTGCGCAATCGATGATGATGATCCTCTAAGAATTCTAAGATTGTTTAACGAACCGACGGGGCAGGATTTTCTTTCCAAAATAGGTGTCGGCGAAAACACAATTTCAAAACTGCCATGGCTTGGAATTTCTTCTATTGCCAACATGCTCGGCGCAATTAAACTGGCAAAGCATTACGAGATGAACGAGAACGACATCATCTTCACAATTTTTACGGATTCAAAAGAGCTTTATAACTCTCGGCTTGATGAGATGAATGACTTATGGGGAAAATATTCCGAACATCAAGCGGAGATAGATTGGGTGTCCTCGGTGAACAAACAAGGAATTGATAATTTTAAAGAGCTTGGCTTCTATGATAAGAAACGAATTCACAACCTGAAATATTTTACCTGGGTGGAGCAGCAGGGAAAATCCGTTGATGAATTAAATGCTCAATGGTACGATGAGAATTACTGGACGGAGCGATTAACCGTTGCGCCAAGTTGGGATGAATTGATAGAAAATTTTAATAAACAGGTCGGAATAAAAATTTAATTGCAGCTTATACAATGGATCGACAGGAATTACAGGTTCTTAAAAATGTCTTGATATGCCGGGAAGAGAACGTACTTCAGTTATGCGATATTTATTTCGATAAGAAAATTGATGAAGTAAAATTAAAAACCGAAGCGTTTTTTGAATGGGGTGAGATAGATACGGTTGAAAAACGGGATCAGTTGTTAGACAAATTTGTTGATCCGGATACTGAAGAGAAATTTCTTTTAGCAATTCCGGGAGGGATTGATGCACATGTTCATTTGGATACCCCCGGCTATGAGTTCCGGGAAGATATAGAACATGCGTCGTTAGCCGCCGCTGTAGGAGGGACGACAACAATAATTGATATGCCTTGCACTTCGATTCCACCGGTAACTTCATTGGAAAATTTTAACACTAAAGTGCGGGCAATAGCAAGAAGAAGCTCTGTCGATTACGCGCTTTGGGGCGGTGTACCTGGCAATCATTTTGAAGAAAAAGTTGCTGAGAAAAACATTTTCGAACTTGCCGAAGCCGGTGTGGCGGGTTTTAAAGTTTACCTTACTTCGGGTATGGATTCATTTTCAGAACTGAATCAGCACCAACTTGAATTTGTAGCGCGAGTAATTTCAAAGTTAGGGCTTGTAATGGCAGTTCATGCAGAGGACAAAGAAATAGTTAGTACGCATGAATCAAGATTAAGAAATATTAACAGAACGGATTGGGGCGCATACTGTAAAAGCAGAAACATACAAGCGGAAGCAGTTGCGATAGAAAATTTAATCTCGGTGGCGGAAAAAACGGGATGCAGAATTCATATAGTTCATCTGAGCACTAAGCAGGGCTTGGACTTAATTCGAAAAGCCAGATCGAAAAATATTGATATAACTGCGGAGACTTGTCCGCATTATCTTTACTTCACGCAAAAAGAATTTGAGAACGACTCAATTAGAAATTATCTAAAAACTGCTCCGCCCGTAAAATACGAAGAAGACAAAGCGGAATTATGGAAAGGATTAAATGACGGTTCAATTCATTTCGTAACAAGCGATCATGCCGGGTGCGATCCGGCAATAGAAAAATCGCCGCAAAACTTTTGGGAAGTATACGGGGGAATTCCCGGGGTCGAACATCGCCTTCCGTTCCTTTTGAGCGAGGGTTTTATGAAAGGGCGCCTCACGCTTGAAAAAACTATTCAGCTTTTAGCATCAAATGCCGCGGATTATTTCGGCATCATGTGCAAAGGTTATCTTCATGCCGGCTATGATGCTGATATTGTCTTGATCGATTTATGGAATTCTCAAATTGTCTCATCGGAATCAATGCATTCCAAAGGCAAATACACTCCGTTTGAAGGAGTAAAATTTAACGTTGTTGTTAGAAATACTTTTCTGCGCGGGCAGAAATTCGATTCATTCACAAATAGTAATTTAGGTGACTTGTTAAGGATTGAGCATAAACTGAATTAATAATCAATTAATGCAGTCTAAAGATTTGTACGAAGGGTAACAACATGATAAATAAATCACTGTCAATCGAAAACGCATGGATTTGTCCGGCAATAGCAAATGAGATACTGCCTTTGTTTGGCGATATCATCATTTCAGGGGGAGTGATTTCCAAAATTCGTCCAAAGAATTTTCAAAACTTTCTTAAGAGTCCTGAGCGCGTAAACAAAAACTCGCTCAATGCGGGCGGCCGTGTTTTAACCCTGCCACTCGTAAATTTTCACGATCATATTTATTCGCGTTTGGCAAAGGGATTGCCGCTTAAAGGAAAATTCGACAGCTTTCAAAACATACTTCATAATCTTTGGTGGAAACTGGATCAGGCGCTGGACGAAGAAATGATAATTGCCTGTGCCGGAATTGCCGCCCTTGATTCGATTCGCAACGGCGTTACATATATTTTTGATCATCATTCCTCTCAAAAAGAAATAGCCGGAAGTCTTGAAATAATTAAAAAAGTTTTTATCGATTTTGATCTCCGTGGAGTTTTGTGTTTTGAAACTACCGACCGCAACGGCGGCAATGAAGCTTTGAGCGCGTTGAATGAGAACGTAATTTTCTTTAAGAACCAACAAACCGACGACTTCCGCGGCATGCTGGGGCTTCATGCTTCGTTTACACTTTCGGACGAGCTTCTTGCCGAAGCGAGAAAAATTTTAGCAAGGGATAATATAGGTATTCATATTCACGTTGCCGAAGATGAAAGCGATACAAGATTAAGCATTGAATACACCGGCTTATCACCGGTTAGAAGATTAACCAAGTATAAACTTCTTAATTCGAAAAGTATTTTAGTTCACGGCGTGCATCTTAGCTCCAAAGATTTTATCAAGATAAGTTCGTCGGAAGCAGCTTTAGCTTTTTGCCCGGATTCAAACCTGAATAACTCCGTAGGAATACCTGAATTCGGGGCCATTCCCAAAAGCATTCCGTTTCTTTTAGGAACCGACGGCATGCACTCGAATATAGCTCGTTCCATGAAGCAAATATTTTTATTGATGCGCGGGCAGGAAAACAGCTTCGATAAATCAACAGAAATTGTTAAGAAGATTTATTTCGACCAGATTGGCTTTGTAAAAAAATATTTTGCGGATTTCCCCTCTCTAGCCGAGGGCGATAGGGCAGATATGATTCTATGGGACTATGTGCCGCCTACGCCGCTTAGCATGGAAAATTTCTGGTCGCATTACGTTTATGGAATTCTTGAATCCCCAGTTCGTACTGTTCTTCAAGAAGGAAATTTTTTAATGAAAGATTTTGAGCTTACTGACGTTAACGAAAATAAATTGCTAAGCAATATTTATCTGCAAGGCGAAAGGTTAGTAAATAAATTGAAATAGCCGTCGTCTAAGTCTTATATTAGCGGGTAAATAGAAAAAGATACTGCGATGCTTACAAAAATTTCTTAACTATGACGGGAATTAAATTTTACCGTTATAAATAGCGCTGTTCAAGAGAAAGAAATGAGTGAAGAATTTGCGGTTGTAGGGAAAAAAATAATAAGGGAAGACGGACTTGATAAAGTAACCGGACATGCAAAGTTTGCCGACGATTACAAATTCGAAGGAATGCTTTACGCCGTAATGCTGAGAATTCCGGAGGTTCACGCCAAAATCAACTCAATCGATTTTTCTGATGTTGAGAACGAAAAATCCGTAACCGCAATTATTACATCCAAAGATATTCCCGGCGCTAAAAAAGTTGGAATGATCAAAGACGATCAGCCGATTTTCTGTGATGAAAAAGTTGTTACCCCCGGCGATGTAATTGCGATGCTGGTAGGGGAATCGGAATCAATTATCCGTCCGCTTCTAAAAAAAATAAAAGTTGATTACACTCCGCTTCCAACAATTACGGATCCCAAAAAATCTCTTGAACCCGACGCAAACTTAATTCATCCTGAAACTGGTACCAACTTAATTGTGTATCATCCTCTGCGTAAAGGTGATGTTGAAAAGGGATTTTTGGAAAGCGATGAAATCCTTGAGCAGACTTATACTACGCAGCTTATAGAGCATTCCTACATTGAACCGGAAGCCGTTATCGCAATCCCGCTCGGAGATTCTCAAGGCATAAAAATTTTAGGAAGCATTCAAAATCCTTTTACGGCGCGTAGATTTGTTGCCTCCGTGCTTAATCTTCCGTTAACAAAGGTACGTGTTATTCAAGCTAACTTAGGCGGATCCTTCGGCGGCAAGGATGATACAATGTGCATTCTGTCGGCTCGCGCAGCCGTTGCCGCTTTAAAAACTAATAGGCCGGTTAAAATAAAATATTCTCGCGAAGAATCGATTCTCGAATCGTACAAGCGTCATCCGTACATTTTAAATTACAAAGTCGGTTACACAAAGGCGGGTAAGATAAAAGCAATGAAGATTGACATTCTTGCCGATGGGGGAGCGTATTGTTCTATGTCTCCCTTTGTGACGTGGCGCACTGTTGTTCAAGCTACCGGTCCCTATGAAATTGAAAACGTGCATACGGATGTTCGGGCTGCGTATACAAACAATCCGTACACCGGTGCTATGCGCGGATTCGGATCGCCGCAGCCGATCTTTGCGCAGGAATCTCTAATGGATGAAATTGCGGTTAGACTAAAAATGTCCCCGGATGAAATCAGAAGATTGAACGGATACAAAAGCGGTTCGATTACTGCGACAGGACAAAAACTTTTAAATCATGATGTGAATCTTCTTAAAGTTCTTGATACAGCATGCGGCTATACCGGTTTTACTTTTGAATGGGAGAAAAACAAAAAAGAAAAACCCGTTACGGCTCAGCTTGATAGTTCGGAGCCAATTTTAAAAGACAACTTATTTATAAAACCGGAAGATTCGATTAAAAAAGGAATAGGTTTGGCAGTTAGTTTTAGAGGATGCTCTCTTGGCGCAGAAGGCATCGATGCTGCTGCTGCATATCTATCCATTCAAAATGACGGAAGCGTTTATCTCGACTGCGGACTTGCGGAAAACGGACAAGGTTTGAGAACTACTTACTCAATTGTTGCAGCGGAGGCGCTCGGTATAACTCCCGATAAAATAATTTATCTTGAACTCGATACCGGCATAACGCCGGATAGCGGTCCAACCGTTGCGTCGCGTGCAACCTTAATGGGCGGAGGCGCTGTAAAATCCGCCGCGGAAATTTTAAAAGAGCGCCTTGAAAATTTTGTGAAGGAAGAATACAACCTGGATGAAAATGATTTTGTGTCTTTCCGGGAAAATTTAGTCTTCTCAAGGAAAAAAGGGCTAATTGCAAAATTTCTGGATGTCTGTAAAGCAGCTTACTCGCACGGAATTAATCTCGCCACTATTGGTTGGTATAAAAGTCCTAATGTTGATTGGAACGAGCATAACGGCCAGGGCGACGCTTACTTCACTTATGTCTATGGATGCCAGGTTGCGGAAGTGAGCGTTAACATTGCAACCGGCGAAATCTATATAGATAAAATTACAGCCGTTCACGATCCTGGAAAAATAATAAACCGGCTCGGCGCAGAAGGGCAGGTTTACGGCGGAGTTACTCAAGGCGCCGGCTACGGGATATTCGAAGAGATTACAACGGATAAAGGGCTGATTCGCGAATTGAATTTTGACACATATACAATTCCAACAAGCAAAGATATAGGCGAGATAAAACCGATCTTCGTTGAAGGGAAAGATTCCTTCGGACCGTGGGGCGCAAAATCGTTGGGCGAACCGACTCTCGAATTAACCGCCGCAGCAATTTCAAACGCGGTATTTAACGCTACCGGCAAAAGATTTTTCAATCTTCCCCTGAATCTTGAAGAAGTTCTTCTTGGGAAAAAATTGCGCCAGTCCAATTTAAGACGCGGGAGTTCGGTATGATTCCCGATTTGGAAATTTATCTTGCGACGGATATTAAAGAAGCTCTAGGAATGCTGAAATCGGAAGATGCGCGCATAATTGCCGGCGGTACCGATGTTGTCCCAGGTTTGAGTCAAGGTTCAAATAGATTTAAAGATGTACGGGTATTGGTAGATATCAATCATATTTCTCAGTTAAAAGGAATATCGGTTAACGATGGGATAATCAGCATTGGCGCGACTGAAACTTTTTCCGATTTGTTGGAAAGCGAGATTGTTAAAAACGAACTTCCGCTTTTATGGAAATCGGCTGCGACAATCGGCAGTGTGCAAATTCGAAACCGTGCTACAATCGCGGGTAATTTTGTGAATAACGCGCCCTGCGCGGATAGCATTCCCCCGCTTCTGGTGTATGATGCAGTTTTGGAAATTGAATCATTTGATTCCAAGAGAGAAATTACTCTTGCCGATTTTTTAACATCGCCTTATAAAACCAAGATTGAAAAAAATGAGATAGTAACAAAAATAAATATTCCGCTGCCCTCAAAAGAGTTGAGAGGTGACTTCTACAAACTTGGAAGGCGAAGGGCGGTCGCAGTCAGCAGAATCACTCTCGCGCTTCTTGTTAAGATTAATGAACATGCGATTGATGATATTAAAATTGCTTCCGGCGCGGTTTCACCGATTGGGACCAGATTTTATGAAATAGAGAACTATGCTCTTGGTAAAAAAGTAAATGAGCAATTGATGAAAAATCTTTCCCGGGAAATAGGAGAAAAGATAATTGAACTAACCGGTCTGCGATGGTCGAGTGAATATAAACTGCCGGTTGTGCAGCAGGTTTTCTATCAATTGATAAACACTTTAACACAAGAATAATTCTTTTAGAAAAATTGAATATGATTATAAAATTTACATTGAACGGTAAGCTTGTTGATTCGGAAGTAACTCCGCAGATGAGACTTCTTGATGTGCTGCGCGAGAATTTTAATCTTACCGGCACAAAAGAAGGGTG
>JAKAHQ010000079.1 GCA_021814855.1 Bacteroidota bacterium
AGTAACCGAGGTAATGCAGAACGAACAGATCGATTTAATATATCCGTACACAGATATATTTCAACTCGGCGCGCGCAACATGCAGAACTTTGCGCTGCTCAAAGAACTCGGCAAGGTCGATAAACCGATTATGCTTAAACGCGGCATCGCTGCGACTATTGAAGAGTGGCTTATGTCCGCCGAATATATTCTATCCGGCGGAAATAAGGATGTTATATTATGCGAGCGAGGAATTCGAACTTTTGAAAATTATACCCGCAACACTTTCGATCTTTCGGCTATCCCTGTGGTTCATAAGAAAAGTCATTTACCGATAATTGCTGATCCGTCTCATGCAACAGGTTTACGCGATCAGGTTTCGCCAATGGCTCGCGCCGCGGTTGCAGCAGGCGCCGACGCATTGATGATTGAAATTCACGACGACCCGGAAAATGCTTTATCTGATGGCCCCCAAGCGCTTCTTCCATCGATGTATCTTAAACTTGTTGAAGAGCTTAAACTGATCGCTCACGCCATCGGGAGGACATTCTAATCAATGGCAGACGAGAAGATTTCAATTATTGGAATAGGATTGATCGGCGGCTCGCTTGCTAAGGCAATTAAAAAGACAAAGCCAGGGATAACAATTTCCGCATTTGATCGCCCGCAGGTTTTGGCAAAAGCCAAAGAAGACGAATCAATAGATATCGTTCTGAAAAAATTTGAAGACGCGGTTCACTCGGACATAATTTTTGTTTGTCTGCCGGTCGAAGAATCTTTGGATGTGTTTGAGAGGTTGCTGCCAATGTTGAAGAAGGATCAGATTATAACGGATGTATGCAGCGTAAAAAAAGTTTTTGAGGAAGCGTGGGAGCGTTCTTCTACAGAAGGAATTTACATTGGTGGACACCCGATGACGGGCAAAGAAAAAAGCGGTTATGAAAATTCCGACTCGCTTTTGTTTGAAAACTCGATTTACATTTTAACTGACGGAAGAAATTCCGAAGCCCACACAAAAAGATTATCTTCATTACTTGAAGCAATCGGTTCGAGGGTAACTTTTCTCAACGCGGTTTTACACGACAAAATTGTCGCCGAGGTAAGTCATCTTCCCCAGCTTGTTGCAACTTCTCTGGTGAATACGGTAACAGATCATGATAATCTTAACGTTTTAAATTTTGCTGCCGGCGGCTTTAGAGATATGACACGTATCGCTTCAAGTCCATTTGTTGTTTGGGAACCTATTATTCGGAAGAATAAAGAAAAAATTCTAAACGCGCTCGATTCGCTCAGACTTGAACTGGATACGATCGAAAAATTTATCGCCGAAGACAACTACGAGGCACTCGCCGGCAGGTTCGAATCCGCAAGGGTTCGCCGAGATGTTATTCCTAAAAACACAAAGGGATTTATCTCCCAGCTTTACGACGTATTCATTTACGTAAAGGATCAGCCGGGCGAGATGAGTAAAATTTCTACTGCTCTTTACGAAGCCAATATTAACATCAAGGATATAGAAGTTTTAAAGATGCGGGAAGGAACCGGCGGCACATTCCGTCTTGCATTCGATAACGAAACGGATGCGAAGAGAGCTAAGAAGATAATCGAATCGATAGGATTCTCGACTAAGATTTAAATTGCCGAATTATCTTCCGCGTTTTGAAAATTTATTTTTTCTTAATAGCGGCAATCGCGAACCGGCTATCGAGCAGGTGCAATCCGATATCATCAACATTATTCGATCCGTTCGATAATACAACTACAGCTTTTTGATTTCCTTTATCGAGCCCTATAAAAGTACGGTAGCCGCCCGTTCCGCCGTTATGCCAGATAATTTTTTTATCGAACTTAATCCAGATATGCCAGCCCATCCCGATATACAAATCTTCAATGTCGGTATTATGCCGGGGTTCCTGGATTGTTTCCATAGCATTTGCAAGATTCGTTTTTACCATTCCCAAATTAGCGGCGGCAAAAATAAGCATGTCGTTAACGCACGACTTAATTGCGCCGGCGCCGGCTAATGCGGAAAAATCCCAATTCTCCGTTGCTTTCCCGTTCTGATCATATCCGGTTGCCAGCCGCTTTTTTAATTCCGGCGGTAATGTGATAACGGTGCTGCACATATTTAACGGTTTGCAGATTCTGTCGCGCAAAAGAGTTTCATAATCAGCCCCGGCTTTTAACGAAAGAATATATCCCAGCAGGCCAACACCGGTATTGGAGTATTCATATTTCTCGCCAATGCCGCGCGTTAAATTGTAATGAGAAAGATAATCATATAACTTTTGCGGGGTATAATCTGCAAAAGGATTTTTCCAATCTTTCGGCGCAAAATTATCCGGCATCCTTGGCAGCCCGGATGTTTGAGTTGAGAGATCAAGCAGAGTTATTTCTTTTCCATCCTTTATGGGAGTCTTAACATTCCCGGGAAGAAATTTTGAGATCGGATCTTTGACGCTCAATTCCCTTTTCTCTGCCATTTCTTCCAAAAGCAGCGAAGTAAAAACTTTAGTGATGGATCCGATTTCGTATAAAGTATTACCGTCAGGAGTTTTGCCGTTATCTATATTCGTTTTTCCGGCGGCAATAATTTCCTTACCGTTTTTATCCAGCATGCCAACAATAATGCCCGGGCATCTTCCGTTATCCACCTCATGCTTTATCAATTCTCTAATTTTTGCATCGGATAAATTTTGTTGGGGATATATCGATGAAGAAAGGTGGAGAACAAATCCAAACAGCAAAGCAAATTTGAGTTTAGTTTTCATACCATTCCTTTCTGCGTTAATATCCTTGAAGCAAAATAAAGTATAGCACCTCTAATCTCCAGAACTTCAACCACCGGTTTATAAGGTTGTATGACTCTTCTGATCCTTGAAGAATGTATTACCCTTTATCAGCCAGGAAATTCCGAAGGCGAGCAAAGCGATTGATTCCAAAATCAAAACCGGGTAAGTTTTCGATATCATAGTATCCTGCAAAAAAACAGTATACACAATTATGCAGGAAATAGATAAGAACATTACTGCGCCGCATACGCGGTAAATAAAATTACGGTGCTTTTTTCTTGCGGTTAGAGTTCCGGGTTGCCGTCGCGTAAAAAGGAATATTGAATTGAACGAAAGCGCTAAAAAAAACAAAGTGCCGAATGCCAGATGAATATATGCCGAAATATTATCATCGATCAGAAACATTCCCACCTTCTCAATTTTCCCGCTGAACATTCCGGTAGGAAAAGCAATCATACCCAAAGCAAATATGCCGCTAAGGTTGCCTACAAGGTTGTCGATCTTTTCGTAACCCTTATACGAGATTAAGAACAAGGCAACTATGCAGAGCAGGCCGACAAAAAAGTCTCTCATGTTGGTGTAATAGTAACCGCTTATGGAGCCCTGGATAACATAACCGTGCTGAATAAAACCGCCGCAAACAACTATTATGGGCAATGCAATTCCTAAAATTCCAATGAACCTTCTCATCGTTAAGTAAGAAATAATTATCTGCTGACTTTGAGTAATTGACATTTTAAGTTCTCAATTTATTAAACAAGGTTATTCCGGTAATCTCAAAATTTTTCAAAGCGAAAATAATTATTAGTTTCACTTTCGTAAAATAAATTTACCTACGGCTTCGGCGCATCTTTCGCCGTCGATTGCGGCAGAAACAATTCCACCTGCATAGCCGGCTCCTTCCCCGGCAGGGAATAATCCTTCTATTTCAATGTGCATAAGTGTCTCGTTATTCCTCGGTATTCTTACCGGTGAACTGGTGCGAGTTTCAGCAGCAAGTATCAGAGCTTCCTCGGTAAAGTACCCTCTCATTTTTTTATCGAACTCTATCAGACTGTTTTTCAACCCTTCCGCAATTATGTTCGGCAATATTTCATGAAGCGGGGATGAAACCGTACCCGGAATGTAAGAAGTTTGCGGAAGCGAACTTGAAATTTTTTTACTAACAAAATCCGTAATGCGTTGAGCAGGAGCCCGCTGAGTTTTTCCACCGGCTTCAAATGCTGTGCGTTCCACTTCCTTCTGAAATTCCAGTCCTGCAAAAATTCCGAACGAACTGTATTGCTTCCAATCTTTTTCATCTACCGATACAACCATGCCTGAATTTGCGAACGGAGAATCGCGTCGGGAAACGCTCATACCGTTAAGCACCAACTCGCCCGGCGCCGTGGATGCGGGTATAATAATTCCGCCTGGGCACATACAAAAAGAATATACACCGCGATCACCAACCTGACAGGCGAGACTGTAATTTGAAGCCGGCAGATACGGATTACGCTGCTTTGAATGATACTGTATTTCGTCGATGAGCGACTGGGGATGTTCTATTCTAACGCCCATAGCAAAAGGTTTAGACTCAAGTATTATTTTGTGCTGATGCAGCAAGTAATAAATGTCTCTTGCCGAATGTCCGGTTGCAGCAATAACCGAATCCGCATAAAATTCTTTTTCATTATTTACAACCGCACCGCACATTTTATTGCCTTCAATCAAAAAATCCGTGACGCGGGAATTGAAATGTACTTCTCCACCGGCTTTTAAGATTGTTTCCCGAATGTCCGCCACAACTTTGGGCAAGCGGTTGGAGCCGATATGAGGGTGAGCGTCGATTAAAATTTCTTGCCGGGCTCCGTGCTGCACCAGTAAATTCAAGATGTGGTTTACATCTCCCCGTTTTGTAGAGCGAGTGTAAAGCTTGCCGTCGCTGTAAGTGCCGGCGCCGCCTTCGCCAAAACAATAATTCGAATCGGAGTTTACCTGCCCGAATTGCTGAATTGCCCTTAAATCTTTTCGCCTGGTTTGAACATCCTTTCCTCTTTCAAGAATTATCGGTTTGATTCCTAATTTGATTAAGCGCAGAGCCGCAAACATGCCGGCCGGGCCCATTCCGATAATTATAACCTTTTTATTGCCTTTAACCGGTTTAAACTCTACCGGTTTGAATAAATCTGCCGCTGACTCATTTATATATGCAATTGCTTTTGCCCTATACACAGGATTTTTAGATCGCGCGTCTATGGAACGACGGATTATTTGAACCGCCGATATTTCTTCCGGATTGAATTTTAATCTTTGCGCGGCAAGATTTTTTCGAAATTCATAATCGTTGATTTTTTCGGGTGGTATTACAAGTTCTATTTCTTTTTTCATTTCGTCCTCTGTTTTGAGGAAAGTTTTTTGAATGCAGAGTGTCGAATTAAAAATGCAGAATATTAACCGTGTTTCGAACTACCAATTATTTATAAATGCATTTCATCCTATATTCTGCATTCATCGTTCTGCATTCGTTAGTACGTCGATTTAATTACACCGCCGTCAACGCCAATAGTAGCGCCGGTTATATAGCCAGCCTGCTCGGAAGCTAGAAAAACTATCAGTGAAGCAACTTCTTTTGGCGCGGCTAATCTTTTAATCGGTACTTCGTTTGCCATGGATTCAAGAATCTTTTCAGGTGTTGTTCCAGTTGCCTTTGCACGCACGGCTGCGAGTTCATCGATTCGAGAAGTTAATGTATATCCGGGCGCGACATTATTGATTGTGATATTGAATTGTCCAACCTGGCTGCTAAGAGTTTTAGCAAAAGCTGTTACGGCGCTTCTCAGTGCATTCGAAAGAATTAGATTATCAACCGGCTGCTTTACAGAGAGCGATGTTACGTTGATGATTCTTCCCCAATTTTTTTCTTTCATATCCGGCAGCACAAGCCGCGTAAATCTAACAGCGCTCATTAATACCTGCTCAAACGCGTCGGACCAATGTTCATCCGATAGATTTTCAAAAAAACCGGCAACGGGTCCACCGCAATTATTAACGAGTATATCGATGCTTCCAAATTTGCTTCGGACGGTCTCCACTGCTAATTCAATATCCGAAGAGACATTTATATCGCAGGTAATTCCAAGCGGCTCAATTTTATATTTCTCTTTTATTTCCTTAACGGCTTTTACTACATTAGTTTCATTGCGCGAACACACAGCAACTTTACATCCTTCTTCTATGAACAATTCTGCCGCGGCACGCCCGATGCCTTTGCTTGATGCGGAAACAAGGACCACCTTATTTTTAATTTTGAAATCCATGCGCAATCCAAATTTTTCTACTTCAATTTAAGATTTTTTTTCGCCGGTTTAAAAAAAAATGCCGGATAAATCCGGCATCTATAAACTAAAGTAGAAAAATCTACTTTGCGCTAGCGGCTTTATGAACCGCTAATTGTTCCTTTACAATTTTCTCCGTATCGAGAGCAATTACCAATTCTTCGTTGGTTGGAATTCTCAGCACTTTAGCTTTTGAATTTTGAGAAGAGATTACGCATTCGCCTTTAACATTTTTATTCGCTTCCTCATCCAGTGTGATCCCAAGATAGTCCATATTTAGACAAACATTTTTACGAACCATTTCGGAATTCTCGCCTATGCCGCCGGTAAATATCAGCGCGTCCAATCCCCCCAAAGCCGCAGTGTAAGAACCGATATATTTTTTAATTCGATAAGTAAAAACATCGAATGCATACTTGGCTTTTTTATTTCCTTCGGCAACAGCTTCTTCAATTTCTCTCATATCGCTACTTTCGCCGCTAATGCCAATCAAACCGCTGTGCTTATTAAGAAGTGTATTGGCTTCGGCAAGAGATAATCCTTCTCGACCCATGATATAAAGTATAACCGACGAATCCAAATCGCCGCTTCTTGTTCCCATTAACAATCCTTCAAGAGGCGTAAAGCCCATTGTTGTGTCAACCGAGACACCGCCGTTTACAGCAGCCATAGAACAACCGTTACCTAAATGTGCTGTAATAATTTTCAAATCCTCGATCGGTTTACCAAGCATCGCCGCTGCTCTTTGCGAGACATAACGGTGGGAAGTGCCGTGGAATCCGTAACGGCGTATTTTATATTTCTTATATAACTCGTAAGGAATTCCATAAAGATAAGCTTGAACTGGCATATGGCTGTGGAAAGATGTATCGAACACGCTCACTTGCGGGACATCGGGCAAATTCTTTTTTGTCGCCTCTATACCTTTAATGTTTGGCGGGTTATGCAGCGGGGCCAACTCGATGTTGTCTTTCAACACTTTCATTACATGATCGGTTATCAAAACAGAATCCGAAAAGGTCTCGCCTCCGTGAACTACACGATGACCGACGGCATCAATTTCATTTTTATCTTTTATAACGCCGTGGTTAGGCGACAACAAAACCGCGATGACATATTCAATTGCTATAGAGTGATCTAGAATCTCGCCGACAATTTTAATTTTCTCTTTGTCGTGCGGCACATGAGTTAATACCGCGCTGGACATCCCGATTCTTTCGACCATTCCCTTAGCAAGCGCAAGTTGTTCGTTTGTATCAATAAATTGATATTTAATCGAAGAACTACCGCAATTTAAAACCAAAACTTTCATTACTAC
>JAKAHQ010000080.1 GCA_021814855.1 Bacteroidota bacterium
TTCCGATCTAATATTGGTCTTAGTATCAGTTCAGTTTGCTCAGAAAAAAACTTACGAACAACGCGCCGATTCTGTTCTCGCATTAATGACGCTTGATGAAAAAGTCGGCCAGCTTGTTCAATACAGCGGCGGGTTCGATACCGGCACAAGACCGGAACGCCCTACCGGCGATACCGGCGAAATGATTAGACTTGGAAAAGTAGGATCTTTCTTAAATATAGTTGGCGCAGAAGAAACAAAAAAATTACAAAAGATAGCTGTTGAAGAATCGCGTCTTAAAATACCGCTGATTTTTGGTTTAGATGTTATTCACGGTTACCGTTCAACATTCCCGGTTCCAATAGGCGAAGCGAGCACTTGGGATCCAGCGCTAATTGAAAAGTCGGCACGCTGCCAGGCTGAAGAAGCTTCATCGGCAGGAATTCATTGGACATTCAACCCGATGGTTGATATATCTCGCGACCCGCGCTGGGGTAGAATTATGGAAGGCAGCGGTGAAGATCCGTATTTGGGATCGCAGCTCGCAGTAGCAAGAGTTAAGGGTTATCAAGGAAACGATCTTTCGGCAAACAACACAATACTCGCTTGTGTTAAACATTATGCCGCTTACGGCGGGGCCGAAGGCGGAAGAGATTATAATACTGTAGATATGTCCGAACGAAATCTGAGAGAGTTTTATTTGAAGCCCTACGAAGCGGCTATTAAAGCCGGCGCCGGTTCGGTTATGGCTTCGTTTAATGAGATCGGAGGAGTTCCGTCATCAGCTAGTAAATTTTTGATGACGCAGGTTCTTCGCGACGAATGGAAATCCGACGCGATGGTTGTAAGTGACTGGAATTCAATCGGCGAATTAATTCCGCACGGTGTTGCAAAAGATTTGAAGCAAGCCGCCGAACTTGGAATCAATGCAACGGTAGATATGGACATGGAAGCGAGCGCTTACTACTGGCATCTTGCCGAACTTGTAAAAGAAGGAAAAGTAAATATTAAATTGGTTGACGGCGCCGTCCGCCGAGTATTAATAGCCAAATTTAAACTCGGCTTGTTCGACGATCCTTTTAAATATTGTGACGTTGAACGCGAGAAAAAAACAATCGGCTCCAAGGAAATTGTTGCCGCCACAAAAGAAGTAGCGCTTGAATCGTTAGTGCTTCTTAAGAACCAAAACAACACTCTTCCGTTAAATAAAAATATTAAAAAGATCGCCGTTATAGGCGCACTTGCAAATTCCAAAGAAGATCCGCTTGGCGGATGGGACGGGCAGAGCGATCCTAAAAATGTTGTTACTGTTCTTGAAGGAATTAAAAATAAATTGGGAAACGCGGCGGAAGTTAATTACGCTGAAGGGTGCAAAGTCCTCGGCGATGACAAAAGCGGTTTCGACAAAGCGGTAAAAACCGTTCAAGAAGCAGACGCTGCCATTGTAGTCGTTGGCGAATTGCGCAGCATGACGGGCGAAGCAAGCGCAAGAGCTTCTCTCGATTTGCCGGGAATTCAGGAAGATTTGGTAAAAGAACTTTATAAAACCGGCAAGCCAATTATTGTTGTATTGATGAATGGCAGACCCTTGACCATTCCTTGGCTGCAAAATAATGTAGCTGCAATTCTCGAAACATGGTTTGCAGGTATCCAGGCAGGCAATGCAATTGCCGATGTTATATTCGGAGATTATAATCCAGACGGAAAATTGCCTGTTACCTTCCCGCGTTTTGTTGGGCAGGTTCCTATCTATTATAATCACAAAAATACCGGGAGACCGTATAACCCCGGCGATCATTTTACCTCATATTATATGGACTTGGACAACACTCCGCTTTATCCGTTTGGATATGGTTTAAGCTATTCGACATTTGAATATTCCAATCCAGTATTAAGTAAAACGCAGATTAAAAAAGATGAGTCGCTGGATGTGGCGGTTGATGTGAAGAATGTAAGCCAACGCGAAGGAACCGAAACCGTTCAATTATATATCCGGGATTTGGTCGGAAGTGTTACACGCCCGGTAAAAGAATTAAAGGACTTCGCCAAAATTTCTCTTAAGCCGGGAGAAATCAAACACATTGTGTTCACAATTACGCCGGAGAAATTAAAATTCTACGACATCAACATGAATTATATCGTGGAGCCGGGAGACTTCAAAGTTTTTGTCGGCACAAGTTCGGATGATACAAAAGAAGCTTCGTTTACAGTTGTGGAATAAAAAGTAAAACGGAAAATTTGTTGGTGATTCTAAAATTATTTTAGGAACCGGCATGAAAAATTTATTAAGAATTTTTTTCCTCGTTCTAATTTCGGCTGCTGCTTCGGCGCAGCCGAAATTATTTGTGCATGTAAGCAGTAAAAATTTTGTTGACGGCGACGGAAATGTGCTTGCCCTGAAAGGTATAAATCTCGGCAACTGGCTCAATCCGGAAGGGTATATGTTTGGACTGCATAACGTAAATTCGTTTCGGCTTATCGACGATGTAATTAAAGAATTAGTCGGCGCCGACGATGCCCGTTCGTTCTGGAAATCATTCCGCGATAACTATATTACAAGAGAAGATATTCGCTTCATCAAAAACGCCGGTATCAATCACATCCGCGTGCCGTTTAATTTCAAACTGTTCTTGGTTGAGGATCACCCGGAAATAATTCTTGAGGAAGGATTTGAACGGCTGGACGATGTAATTAAATGGTGCCGCGAGGAAAATCTTTACGTGATTCTCGATATGCACGCCGCACCGGGCGGTCAAACCGGCGACAATATTGACGACAGTTGGGGTTATCCGTTTCTCTTCGAAAATGAAATGGCCCAACAAACTACCATCCGGCTTTGGCAAAAGATTGCGGATCGATATAAAGATGAAAGAATCATCATTGGCTATGATTTGCTTAACGAACCGATACCTCACTACCTGCCGAATAAAGAAGAATTAAATCTGCTGCTTGAGCCGCTTTACAAAAAAATCACCGAAGCAATCCGAATTGTGGATAAAAACCACATTGTATTTATCGGAGGAGCGCAGTGGGATACAAATTTTAAAATGTTTACTGGCCCTTTCGATAAAAAATTCGTTTATACATTTCACCGGTACTGGATGCCGCCGGTTCAAAAAGAAATTCAGGATTGCATCGACCTTCGCGACAAGTACAATGTTCCTATTTGGCTTGGCGAGAGCGGCGAGAATACGGATGAGTGGATAGATTCGTTCAAAGTAATGCTGGATAAAAATAATATCGGCTGGTGTTTTTGGCCTTACAAGAAAATGGATGCAAAGAGCTGCTTCGTATCATTTAAGAAAACAGATGAGTGGAAAGAGATTGTAAAGTATGCTGAAGGTTCGCGAAAGAATTTTGAAGAAATTAGGAAGAACAAACCGGCTAAGGATGTCATTCGCAAAGCTTTGGATGACCTAATCGAAAATATAAAATTCAAAAACTGTTCCGTCAACAACGGCTACTTAAAAGCTCTTGGTCTAAAATGAAAAAGATTATTCGCATCCGGACAATAATACTTTTTCTTTTTTGCACATCAATAATTACCGCGCAATACGACGACACCGGCAAACGGGGATTATATTTTTCTAAGAAGGTTTATTCCGGATCGGATTTGCCGTCGCTCGAAAAAAATAAATTAAAACTTCCGCAGCCAATCCTTGAAGACAATAAAGAGTTAGTAGAATTATACTGGAAAGCCTGGGAATCGGCGTTCAAACATTTTAAAAAACCTCCCAAGAGTTCCCCCTTTGTCTCCAACTATATTGATGAAGCGTTCTCGCCTTCCATTTTCCAGTGGGATTCTGTGTTCATGATTATGTTTGCGCGGTATGCTCATACTATCTTTCCCGCCATCCAATCGCTGGATAATTTTTATTCGCGCCAATATGAGAACGGTTATATCTGCCGGGAGATCCAAGAAGCCGACGGTAAGGATTTTGTTTATGAAGGACGAGACAATACTATTAATCCGCCGTTGTTTGGTTGGGCGGAAATTGAAACGTATAAGCTAACCGGCGATAAATCCCGTTTTGCGATTATACTCTCGCCATTAGAAAAATATGCTGAATGGCTTGAGAAATACCGCAAGAAAGAAAACACAAAACACGGGCTATACTGGCAAACAGGTCTCGGTTCGGGAATGGATAATTCTCCTCGCAGCGGTTCGGCCTGGATTTGCATGTCCTCGCAGATGAAAATATTTTATGATAACCTTGCTTTTATCAGCAAAGAAATTGGAGATGATGCAAAAGCAAAATTGTATTCAAGCAAAGCTAAGGAAATTGGTGAAAGAATAAATCGATTGATGTGGAATGAGGAAGACGGTTTATACTATGATTTGGATGACAACGGCAACCAGGTAAAAGTAAAAACTATAGCAAGTTTTTGGCCCTTGCTTGCCGGTTTATGCGATGTTCAAAAAGCCGAAAAGATGCTCGCTAATCTCAAAGATCCCAAAACGTTTTGGAGAACAATTCCATTTCCGTCTCTTGCTGCCGATGATAAGAATTACAAATCTCAAGGCGAGTACTGGCTTGGCGGCGTTTGGGCTCCAACCAACGTAATGGTTATTAAAGGGTTGGATAAATTTTCCTTTGACGATAACTACGGCTACTCTCACGCGTTTCGTGAATTTGCGACTTATGCAACTATGCAATATCTGGAGGCGTTGTATAAAGTTTACAAACAAACCGGAACAATCTGGGAAAATTATTCTCCAGAAACTTATATGAGAGGCCTTCCCTCACAACCAAATTTTGTAGGGTGGAGCGGATGCGGACCGATTATGCTGCTGATTGAAAATGTAATCGGCATACATGCGGATGCTTCGAAAAATGAAATTACATGGTATTTAAATCGAATCGATAAAAACGGGATAAAAAATTTTAAATTCGGAAGTGTAACTACATCCTTGATCTCTCAAAAGCGCTCGGATGTAACAAGCGGCTACCGGCTTACGATTAAATCCGATAAACCTTACACGCTGCGTGTTGTTAATTGGATTAATAAAACAAAAACAATCGAAATTAAAAAAGGCATTAACAATATAGACGTGGAATAAAAATTATAAAAATGAAAAAGCTCTTTTTTGTTTTTGCACTCGTTACGCTTTCTCTTAAAGCGCAGTCGATTACGCTGCCGGATAAATGGCTGTTCCAAACCGGCGACGATATTTCTTACAGTCAAATAGATTTCGACGATTCAAAATGGCATGCAATAGACGTCCCGGCTAACTGGGAAAACCGCGGCTATCAAGATTATGACGGATACGCCTGGTACAGAGTACATTTTCAATTGAAGAAAAATGAGATTCGAAACGATCTCTATTTACTCGCCGGTAAAATTGATGACGTCGATGAGACCTATCTTAACGGCGTATTGATTGGTTCGAAAGGAAAATTTCCACCGGAAGCAGGCTCGGCCTGGAATGAACAACGCGGGTATAAAATTCCAAAAGGACTGCTGAAAGAAAAAAACATTTTGGCCGTAAGAGTTTATGACGGCCAGGGCGGAGGTGGAATTTACGGCGGTTTAATAGGCATACTTAAAAAATCGGATTACATTAAAGCTCTTAATCTCAAACCGGCTCCGAAAAAATCTTTCTTTCAAATTTCTACATCAAACGGATTAATCTGCGCAGTTTATAATGAAGTACAAAATGAAATCGAATCAGTTTCGCCCCACATTTTTCAGATGTACGATTTGGACAAGCCTGTTAAGTCGTTTGTAAAGCATATTAAACTACCGGACAATTTTAAACCTGTAAAAGTCTATCCGCTGGAAAATTCGCACATCATTCGAGCCGTGTATAAAAATTTTAAAGTTGATTACTTTGCGCCGTTCACTCTTCAAAAAAAGGTATTTATCATAAGTGCAAAAGGAAGAAAGCAGGAAATTGAAAACATAAAATTCACCCACGAAAAAGGAGACTCCCGGCTCCTAACGGGAGAATATATAATAGATAGAGAAAATAATGAGGCCGAGAAGTTCTTCTTATTTACTTTCAACGATTCGAAAAATAGCAACGGTAGTTTGCTCGAAGCCGTCTCGAATAAAAAAGTGCTTGACGGTTTAACGGATAACGAGCTTAAATTCATGAAAAATATTTTCTCTTCATGCAGGTTCCCTAAAGAAATATCGACTGACGAGAGAAGTCTTTATGAGCAATCAATCGCTATTCTAAAAATGTCGCAGGTATCACAGGACGAAGTATTCCCAAAATCACGCGGACAAATTTTAGCATCTCTTTCACCGGGAAACTGGAATATTGGCTGGCTCCGCGACGGATGCTATGCAATACTTGCTCTTGATAAATTGGGCTTATACGAAGAGGCCAAAAATGCATTGTTGTTTTTCCTGAATGCGGATGCCGGTTACTACAAACATTTTAAATGGAAAGACAGCATCGACTACGGTGTTAAGACGGATTACCGCCTCTCGGTTTGCCGTTACTTTGGAATAGGCAAAGAGGAATCTGACTTCAACGAGAACGGACCAAATATAGAACTGGATGGTTTCGGATTATTCCTGACGGCTTTTTCGGATTATATAAACAAAAGCGGTGATAAAGACCTGCTCAAAAAATATTATGATGAAATTTCAGATTTAATTGCAAACCCCATCTTAACATTTATTGATGAGAACAATTTAATAAGAATTGAATCCGGTCCCTGGGAAATTCATCTGCCGGGAAAGCAGCAGGCTTTTACTTCCATTGCTAACTCCGCCGGATTGAGAAACTATGCCGAGTTGCTTAAAGAAAACGGCTATACAGGTTATGAAAAATATTTTGCAACTGCTGAAAAACTTAAGCATGGCATTGAAGAAAATCTTATCTATAATAATAAATTGCTAAAAGGTTTTGCAGAAGCCAAATCTCCTATTGATAAAGGATTCTATGACGGCGGTGTTATTGAAGCTTTTACCCAAAATGTTTTTACGGATAAAAAATTGTTTGAAAGCAATTTTGCGGAATACGATAAGGCGCTTCGTAAAAATAAAAAGCACGGCTTTTCACGTCTAAGCGATCCCGACTGGTATACAATCAGCGAGTGGCCCTTCATCGATTTACGTTTCTCGATGGCTCTTAAAAATTTCGGGATGAAACGGCATGCTAAACAGTTGATTGATTGGATTACAAATTATTCGAAGCTTAACCACAATTATATTGCCGAACTTTATAACGCAGGAGACGAAAACTACGGCGGCGCTATTCCGATGGTTGGTTACGGAGCCGGCGCTTACATACTTGCCGTCAATAATTATTACGGCGAATGATTGGGGCCGCGAGATCTAAAACATTTTAGATAGAGAGATTTGCTGAAAACAAAATCGATAAGTATTCAATTAAAGGGTTTGTAATGAAAGCAAAAGCAGTAACAATTATCCTTGTGCTCATTTCCGTATTTCC
>JAKAHQ010000081.1 GCA_021814855.1 Bacteroidota bacterium
TCCGTACTTGGTATCGTGATAAGTATCCGCTACCAATCCATAATATTTAATTGCCGCATTCTGATATTCCATTCTCTCGTAAATATAAGCGGCTCTGTATTCTTTCTCGGCTAATTTTTCGTTCAATTCGCTTATCTTACGTTCGGCTTCTTCAACTTTAGGATTTGCGGGAAAGAAATCGATAAATGCCTGGAATTCCTCAATAGCTTTTTTTGTATAAGCCTGATCCAACTGATAAGCCGGGGACAGTTTGTAATACGATTCTGCAAGCATAAACTGGGCTTCCGGAACATAAGGGCTTGCCGCAATATTTTTTATAAGCTTGCTGAATTCATAGGCGCCGAGTAAATATTGCTCTCGCTGAAAGTACGTCATTCCAAGGTAGTACTGTGCATCATCGTTGTAGGTGCTGCCGGGGTACTGCAAAATAAAATTTTGAAATTCCTGCAGGGCCTGTTCGTAATCTTTTTCGTTATATAACTTAAGCGCGTAATTGTAATGCTCTTCTGCCGTAAAAGAAGACGTATCTATTGAACTGGAACATCCGGCTAAAAGAACTATAAATATGGTTCCTACAGAAAAAACGATTTTCTTAAACAAAATGGGGACCTCGCTATTAAAATGCCTTGTAAAAATACGTAAACCGGCTTGCAGAAGGCAAGTCCGTAACATGGGTTAATTATTTTACCACAACAATGTTTGCCGGTTATTTGCTTCTTACTGTGAACAGTAAAATAACCGTAACGGTTAGAGTTCCGACAACAATAATCGGTTCCCATAAATTTGAAAGCAACGGCAGGGATGGGAGCTCGGCGTGAGTAAAAGGCAAAACCTGATTTTCCACAGCATGGATATTATTAAGATTTACCGTATCCAAATATTCTTTGTGAAATTGTACCGGCATTATTGGCTTATCGCCGCTCTTTATAATCAAAGAAGCATCGAGCATTACATTTCTTTCCACCATTGTCCCGCCAAAAATTCCATCCGAGTAAGAATTTTCGTATTCTGTTTTTACCGTGAATAATGTATAATCGACGGATTTTTCAGATAGATCGGTCCCGGTTTTTATTGAATATCCTTTTGCGATAAACGCCTCGAATATTTTGGGCTTGAGAACTTCCAATGCGGAGGGAGTTTCGACTTTTAGATTGATTGTCTGCTTGCCTCCCAAAATAGAATCGGCATGGGCAACGGATTGAGAGATTAATGCGTTAATAATTTCGAGATTAGTTTTTGTCTGGCCAAAGGTATTAGCCACACTAGCTAAGATAAGAAATAGAACCGATAATTTAGTTTTCAATCGATCACAAGATTTGTTTGTTGGTCAGATTCAAATTATAGATTAACAGAAGGAATTTCAAATAAAATATTCTTTGAACCCTGCGCCTGGAATATTTAAACGCAGAGTTCATAAAATTAATACAGAATAGAAAACGAAACGGAACGCAGAGAGATTATCTTCTGCCGGCTTCAATTTCCTGCAAACGTTTAATTCTATCTTCGATCGGCGGGTGCGTTGAAAATAATTTCATCATCGACTTACCCTTGAGCGGATTAACAATAAACATATGCGCCGAAGACGTTCCTGCGTTAGCCATTGGTATAGCTTCTTTGGCCATAGAAAGTTTATTCAAAGCCGAAGCCAATGCAAGAGGTTTGCCGGAAATATGCGCGCCGCCTTCATCTGCCATATACTCACGCGATCTTGAAATTGCCATTTGAATCAACAAAGCAGCTATGGGTGCAATTATCATTAAAGCCAAATCGGCAAAAACATTATCTCTATCCCTTTCGTTTCTACCGCCGCCGAACATTGCAGCCCATCCTGCCATTCTGGCAATAAAAGTAATTGTTCCAACCAGGGTTGCCGCGATTGTTCCTACTAAAATATCTCTATTCTTAACGTGAGTAAGCTCGTGAGAAATGACGCCTTCAAGTTCGTCTTTGTTCAATATGTTCATAATACCAGTAGTAACCGCAACCGCGCTGTGTTCCGGATTTCTGCCGGTGGCAAAAGCGTTTGGCGAGGGATTATCCATCACATAAACACGGGGCATCGGCAGTTCCGCTTTCTGGGAAAGATTTTCAACAATATCGTATAACCGCGGTTCTTCTTCGCGGGTTACTTCTTTTGCGCGGTACATGGCAAGCACAATTTTATCTGAAAACCAGTAAGAACCGAAATTCATTGCAAGCGATATAACAAATGCTATCATCATTCCTTGTTCGCCGCCGAGCAATCCGCCAACAATTATAAAAAGAACCATCATCGCGGTCATTAAAATTACTGTTTTAAAGCTGTTCATCATTAACTCTCAATTTATTCATTACAAATTTATCACGATAGACCCGCTCTATCAAGTTTCGCATTCCGGCTATGTAACAGGCCGAGAGATTAATTTGTTCCTTAAACTATAATGATTAATACCTTGCCTTTAAAATCAATAATCTGTAAAATCGCATCAAAATTATCGGGATATATGAAAAAAATTTTTGTTTTCGTCTTCACTGCTTTATTTACAACATCATTATTAGCGCAAAGCACATACGATTTTTTACGGCTCGATACGAGTCCCCGCGCGGCAGCTCTTGCCGGCAGTTATGTTGCCAACAACGATGATCCAAATGTTCTATTTTATAATCCAGCCGGAATCAATTTATTGAACGGTTCCCCGGCTTCATTCTCATTTTTAAAATACTTGATGGACATAAACGTTGCGAGTTTAGCTATTTCTAAAAACTATGATGGCATTGGAAGATTCGGCGCCGGCGTAGAGTATATTAATTACGGAACATTCACCAAGGCAGATGAAAATGGAACGAACCTCGGAACATTCGGCGCCGGTGAGATGGCCTTGCTTATAGGTTACGGCAACCAGCTTGACGAAAATTTTTATTACGGCGCGAATGTTAAATTCATTTATTCAAGTATTGCCGGCGTATCCTCAACTGCGGCTGCGGTAGATTTAGGTTTGCACTACGCTATCCCCGATCAGCGGTGGAACTTTGGTTTCTCGGTTTTAAATTTAGGATCTCAAATCAAAAGCTACTTTACCACCCGCGAAGATTTGCCGATTGATATGCGTTTAGGATTTTCCAAAGAGCTGGAAAAACTTCCCTTCAGATTTTACTGGTCGTTCAATAGACTTGTAGATAACGAAAGCTCATTCTTCAATCACTTTTCCCATATTACCGCCGGCGGAGAATTTAAACTCGGCAAGAGTCTTCGTCTTCGATTCGGATACGATAATCAAAAAAGAAAAGATTTAAAGATAGGAACAACAGCAGGATTAACAGGATTTAGTCTCGGTTTCGGATTTATAATCAAAAATTACAACGTAGATTATTCTTTCTCGTCCTTAGGTTCTATCGGCTCGCTGCATAGATTCGGCATCTCAACCGACTTAGATACATTTAAGTAATTTAATTTTTCCCGGCATCCCGACTCTTCCGCGGTAAAATTAATTACTTTTATTTCTTGTAAGGTTTTTTAAGATAAGCTTCAGCCTGCTCGTGAGAGTTATTTCTTTCCTTCATATCAAGAGTTTCTTTATAATATTTGATCGCGAGATCGCGCTTACCCAATTGATCGTAAATCATACCAAGGAAGAGAACATTGTTAATTAACCAGCCGGATGGATTATCTCCGTCAAGTTTGCGTGAGAGTTTTTCGGACCGGGTAAAATAGTACGCCGCCGAATCGGGCATATTTCTAATAAAGAAATCATTGCCGATATAATAAGTCGCCTCCCGTTTGAATCTATCGTTGTAGCCCGGCATCCCGCGGTTACATTTGTAGTAAATATCATGGAAAGTAATAGATGCTGTTTTATAATCGTTCTGTTTTATGTAAACCAATCCTTTATATCGTTCAAACATAGGATTGTTCGGATAATCATGAAGTAAGTAGTTTGCCCACTTAGCCGTCTCGGTCATATTTTCTTCGAACTGGAAATAGAGAGTGAGCAAAAAGTAGCGGGCTTCGATGCGGGCGTATCTTCCGTTCCAGGCAACGTTTTCCAATTCTTTAAGGCCTTGCTCTTTATTTCCTTTTGGAAAGAAAATCATAAACGGTTTTACGGCAGGATACTTTTGAGGAATTACATCTGCGTAATAATGATAAATGCCGAAGCCAAGTTGTATATCTACATTCTTCGGATCGTCCGCGTAAGCTTTGAAAACAAGAGCAAGCCCGTCTTTACCGTCCAGCGCTGCTTTAAACCAGCTTTCACGTATAGCCCGCAGCCGTCCTCTAAAACCAAGCGCGCCTCCTTTGAAGAACATAGCGTCGACATTCTTATCATTCTTATCCAAAATTTCGTCGCACTGATCAATTACCTCTTCAAGCTGATCATAAAATTTGTCGTCCATACTTTCATCGTCAAGATTAAGAAGAATGCGCCACCAAGTAATCATCGCTTTGAAAAATTTTCCGGAAGGATGGGTGGGATATTCTTTTTCAACAGTATCGAAAGTTTTTTCGGCTTTATCGAATTCGATTCCGTAGATTTGATTTATACCGGCTTTAACAAGCGAATCGTGACGGACCCAATTAAAATTTTGCGCTGGGGTCTCAACCGAAAAGAAAAGAAGAACCGCAAAGAGGTATATCATTTTCATTATTTTGTTCGTCCGGGAATATTGAAATACTTAGGCACTAACATAATGAAGATTATTCAATGACGCACACCACCGGGAAAAAATCAAAAATTATAAGTGAGTCCTAACTTAATAGACGACAAGGAAGTAATGTCGTAAAAATCATTAACGGGTTTGGATGGGAAATACAAATCGCCCTCAAGCCCAAAACTCAATGCTTCGATTATATTTATGTCAGCTCCAACAGATAGATCAAATGTAACAAACCTGGCATAACTGTCATCCCTATGGTTGCCGGCATAATCTATACCACCGACATAATGAGACTTCATAAAATGGTATGACAACCCCACACCAAATTTAAACGGAAGAATAAATTCGTCGATTACATTCTGCGGGTAAAAATAAATCCTGGAACCAATCAAATTTCCGCTTAAAGAATAGGTAGCTGCATCCATAATTTTGAACGGTTCTTTAACCCCATCATTCCAGTAACCCCAAGTATGCATCCCATTGAAAATACTCGGTAAATAAATTGCCGCCCAAATGCAGCTCCGGGTACAAACTGTAACTTTTACCTTTATTCCCGACTTCGTTTTGAGGGTTGCTAATCAAACCAACATCAACAGAAACTTTTGACAAATTGATTTGTGCAAAAAGTTGGAATGAAACTAATAAAAGAAATAAAAAAATTAATTTCGTTTTTATAATTCCCACTCCTTATCATTACTGTCCTTAACGTAATAATGAAAATCCAATTTATCTATTGAAAAATATTGGGATGATTTCAACTCCACCGTGAACAGTGGAGTTGAATTGTTATTCAAAAACAATCTCCTTCCTGATTTAGGAGGGAAACTAAAGCTCGCCTGCTTGTATTAATGGCAGAGAGAGGTCAAAATTTATTTCCTTTTCGGTCTATACATATCCGTCGCGTGTCCGTAGAATAATTCTGCCGCGAACATCATTGTTTCGGATAATGTCGGATGCGGATGAATTGTTAATTCCAGGTCTTTAACAACCGCACCCATTTCAATCGCTAGAGTTCCTTCGGCAATCATATCGCCGGCGCCTACTCCAACGATTCCAACGCCAAGAATTCTTTCGGTTTCAGGTTCAATAATTAATTTTGTCATACCGTCGTTGCGGTCCAATGTTGTTGCGCGGCCGCTTGCACCCCAAGGGAATTTAGCCACTTCAACTTTAATTCCTTTTTCCCGCGCCTCGGTATCTGTTAATCCGGTCCATGCGAGTTCGGGATCGGTGAATACAACCGCGGGAATAGCGTTCGGTTCAAAAGCTACTTTGTGACCGAGTATTGCCTCAACCGCAACCTTTCCTTCAGCCGATGCTTTGTGAGCCAACATTGGATTTCCGACAATATCACCGATAGCATAAATGTTTGGGTCATCCGTCTTTAAAGTTTTATCCACAATAACAAAACCGCGTTCACTCACTTTTACTTTTGTGTTTTCCAAACCGAACCCGGTTGTTACTGGTTTTCTTCCTACCGAAATTAAAACTTTATCAAAAGCTTGAACCGGCTCCGCAACATTCTTTCCCTCAAGACGGACTTGAATTCCTTCGGGTGTTTCCTTTAACTCCATTACTTTTGTTTCGACGAAAACATTTTCCATCGCGGCTTTAACTCTACGCTCAAGAACAGCAACGAGATCGCGATCGGCACCAGGTAGTAAACCCGGCATCATTTCCACGACTGTTACTTTACTTCCGAGAGCGGCATAAACCGTACTCAATTCTAACCCAATATAGCCGCCACCGATGACAAGCAATCTTTTCGGCACATCATTCAATTCCAAAGCCGCGGTTGAATCCATCACGCGCTGAGAATCGATTGAGAGCCCGGGAACTTTTGCGGGAACTGAGCCTGTTGCAAGGATAGCTTTTTCATAAACAACTTCTTCGGTTGTTCCATCTGCTTTAGCAACGGAAAGCGTATTTGAATTTATAAAAGTCGCTTTGCCGTTGATGTAATTTACCTTGCGCTGCTTTGAAAGTTGCCCGAGACCACCGGTTAATTTATTTACAATCCCGTTTTTGAATTCGCGGAGTTTATTAATATCAATTTTGGGTTTGCCGAATTCGACTCCCCATTTTTTTGCTTCTTCGGCTTCGGTAATAAGCTTTGCTATATGCAGCAGCGCTTTGGAAGGAATACATCCTCTATACAAACAAACGCCGCCGGGATTTTTTTCCAGATCGATCAACGTAACTTCCATGCCCAAATCTGCAGCAAGAAATGCCGCTGCGTATCCTCCGGGACCTCCGCCTATAACAGCTAATTGTGTTTTTGACATATTCAATTCCTAATTTATTTTAAGTCTTGCTCTTAATCTTGTTCATAATCCTTGTCGCTAACTAATATTGAAACGGCGACCAAGAGCATGAGCAAGATCAAGAAAAGTATTTAAGATTCTTTCTTTATACAAAATTAAGAAAATGCCTAATTAGTTCCTTACAGTGCAAGGAGGGAAAATAATCTATTGATTAGTGGGTGTTCATTTTATAAGTTGACGGCAAAAGAAGATAGCCATATTTTCCAGACGAGTCCAAGCGGGCATAAATAAACATGAATTAACCAGGTTGTAAAATACCTTTTTGAAGATTACTCGAAATACAAAAATAGATTAAATCCTTACCGGCAGGTGTTATTTTATAAACAAGAATTTCTGCAGGTATACATTCAATTTTCAAATATTCTACTATAGGGAGGAATCTAAAATGAAAAGGTATTACGT
>JAKAHQ010000082.1 GCA_021814855.1 Bacteroidota bacterium
TAATCGGTTCGAGAATAACCGATGTTCCTAAAAACAATGGAGAACTGCCGACCAATTATGTATTGAGTCAGAACTATCCCAATCCCTTTAATCCAACAACGAGAATAGATTTTTCAATCCCGCAGAGAGGTCAAGTTATTTTGAAAGTGTACGATTTACTCGGAAGGGAAGTTGCCGTAATTGTAAACGGTATGTTCGAAGCGGGAAACCATGAAGTAGAATTTAATGCGAACAAATTAACAAGCGGAATTTATTTTTATACGATTAAAACGAATAATTTTACGCAGACGAAAAAAATGATTGTATTGCGCTGATAATTTTCACATTGATGTGGGTCGAGGCAACCTCGACCCTACTCTTAAACCCAACCCGTTAACCTTACTCAATCATATTAATTTTATGTCCTGCAGAAAAGGCAGTTTTGTTCTTGTAGAATTTACCAAGTCCAAATCGATAACGACTTCAATAATTTTTTCTTCGTTCTCTGCAAAAACAATTTGGCTACCCATCGGATCGAAAACCGCGCTGCAGCCGTTGTATTGATGAAACGGATCGGAGCCGACACGATTTACTCCGATCATAAAACACTGATTCTCGATGGCGCGTGCTTTCAAAAATGTTTTCCAGTGCTCGATCCGGGGAATAGGCCAGTTGGCTATATCGATTAATATATCTGTGCGTTCTTTGACGTAGAGTCTATATAATTCCGGAAAGCGAAGGTCGTAACAAATGCTCAAGCCGATTTTAGTCTCGTCAATGGTAGTTATTACTTTTTCATCGCCCGCGGAGTAATTCCGATCTTCATTTGAAAAGCTGAACGGATGTATTTTTCTGTACCGTGCTTTAATTATCCCGTTGTCGAAATGAACAAGGGAATTAAAAATATTTTTGCCGTCGTGCTCTATTATGCCGCCGAATATATTGGTCTTCAATCTCCCGGAAAGTTTCATGAAATACTGGGTTGAAATCCCGTCGATCTCTTCGGCAAATTTTTCCGAATTCATGGTAAAACCGGTAAGCGTCATTTCCGGGAATATCAAAGCATCGAATTTACCGGAAGATGTTTTCAACAGGTCTTCGGCATTCAAAATACTTTCTTCAGGGTTTTCCCATGCGGGCGAGAATTGTACTAAACCTATTTTCATTTGCGTATCTCTATTGTTGCTTAATCAAAAATAATAAAAAGCAATTAGGAGTTCCTTATTATTTTATGGAATTAAAAAATTGGAAAACATATTTTTGCCAGCATTAGTGTAAGCTAAGAAGACTAATTGGATGCTCACGATTCAAACTAATTTATTTACGATTAATCCGGTATACTTATGAAACGACAACTGCTTTTTCAACTATCTCTCGGTATAATCCTTATCATTCAATTTTCGGCTTGTTCATCGGTAGTAACTAAGGAAGAAATTTCTTCCGGAATTATTGACGCTGATAATCCCTACATCCAATACATCGGTAGGTTCGATTTTTCAAATCCTAAAAAAGTTACATACGATTGGCCCGGCGTTCATATCTGCGCAAAGTTCGAAGGTACAAGCTGCTCTCTTCGTCTTAACGATCATAAAAACGAGTACGCAATTATTATAGACGAGCACGCTCCGAGAATTTTGACGACGGATACTGCGAGCATTTACCGCGTCGCTTCGGGTTTAGCCGATTCTGTTCCTCATTCAATTACTATTATGAAACGAACCGAGTCATTTATCGGCAAAGGCGAGTTTGAAGGATTTATACTCGATAAAAGTAAACAACTGTTGCCGCCGGATAAAAGACCCGAAAGAAGAATCGAGTTCATCGGCAACTCGATAACGTGCGGTTACGGTGTAGAAGGGGACAGCGCAACATGCCATTTCAGTCCCGAAACAGAAAACGCATCGATGTCTTACGCCGCAATGGTTTCGCGTGCATTGAATGCGGATTATTCGCTCGTAGCATATTCGGGAAGGGGAGTTGTTAGAAATTACGGTGACGTGAACAAAACATCGCGCGACCCGATGCCGAGTCTGTACGATAGAATTTGTTTTAACGACTCCACTTCGAAGTGGAATTTTTCCAGGTGGGTGCCGCAAGCGGTGGTTATTAATCTCGGCACTAACGACTTTTCTACCAAACCGTATCCCGATAAAGATGTATTTCAAAATGCCTACGAGGAATTGATTAATCGAATTAGAAGGATTTATCCTGGAGTGGATATATTTTGCATTTGCGGACCGATGATAGGCGAGCCGTGCATGAGCTATATTAAAGAAGTAGTTGTAAACGATCAGAAGCAGAAGAGAGATAAAGATGTATTCTTCATACCCATAGACAGGAGCATTATGACGGCGGAGGATTGGGGCTGCGATTGGCATCCAAACGTTCTGGGAATGATGAAAATGACAAACGCAATTGTCCCGGTAATTAAAACAAGGATGAACTGGTAATTGAATTTCATTTCTTGCCGGAGAATTTTTAATTTAAAAACGAATCATTAATCCTAAGAGAAAAATTATGCTCAACTATATCTGGCTGGCATTGTTGTTTATAGGAATAGGAACGGCGGTGACTTTGGATATTTCCAGCCAGGCGAGCGACAAATACAGAAACGGCGAAGCAATTGATGCTACTGTTTCTTTCGACTCATCGCAGATTCAAAATCCAAATCAATTTGATGCCGAGTTGAAAATTCCCTCAGGTGTATTTCAAAAATTTTATAATGTAGGCGCGAACGCCGATATTGAGCAAAAAATAAAATTGAGCTTCAACCGCAAAGAAAATTCTTACTCGGTTTATTTTACTGTTGCTGAAAGTTCTCCTTTGATCTGGAAGGAAATGGCAAAAGTCTCTGGGAAAAAAGACGATTTAACCGGAACAATCCAGCTGGATAATAAAATATCGGTGGATATGTATGGCTGTAAATTGATACTTGAAAAAATATCTTTTGCGAGGATGAAGGAAGTAACCAACGCAGCAATCGATTATGCGGCAACGGCTGTGAATATTGCATTAGGTCTAATAGGAATTATGGCTCTCTGGCTTGGTGTGATGAAGATAGCCGAACAATCCGGCCTTGTTACTAAAATGGCAAACTCCGTTAAACCTATCACAAAATTTTTATTCCCGGATGTGCCGCAGGATCATCCCGCAATAGGTGCGATGATAATGAATATTTCCGCAAACATGCTTGGATTGGGAAACGCAGCGACTCCTTTCGGCTTGAAAGCGATGGAAGAGTTGGATAAAATAAATCTGGAGAAGGGAACTGCGACAAATGCAATGGTAACATTCCTTGCAATTAATACAGCAGGTTTAACATTAATTCCTGCAACGGCGATAGCTGTAAGAGCTGCATCTGGCAGCAGCGATCCCGCAATCATAATAGGTACATCGTTCTTCGGCGCTTCATGCGCGACTGTAACCGGAATTATTGCGGCTAAAACTCTCGAAAAATTCCCGATGACTTTTACCGGCTTTTTAAGTTATCTAAAATCGAAATGGAAATTTTTTGCGGTAATTTTTGCGCTGGCATTCTTGGTTGCGCTGATTTTTGTAACTGGTCTCTCAAAATTATTTTCAGCTGTAGCGCTGAATTCGGAAACACTTAAATCCGTTATCGAGATTATTTCTACCCTTGCTATCCCGTTAATTTTAATTTCATTTGTGACGTATGGTGCAATCAAGAAAGTAAAAATATACGAGGCATTTATCGACGGGGCTAAGGAAGGATTCAATGTTGCCGTAAGAATTATTCCTTACCTTGTAGCTATGCTTGTAGCAATAGGAATATTCCGCGCCGGCGGAGCGATGCAGTTTTTTACTTTGATTTTATCGCCGGTCACAAATCTAATTGGCTTTCCTGCGGAGGCGTTACCTATGGCTTTAATGCGTCCTCTTTCCGGCAGCGGCTCGCTCGGTATTATGTCTGAATTAATTTCTGTGCACGGGCCAGATTCCTTCATTGGAATTTTAGTCTCAACAATTATGGGAAGCACGGAGACTACGTTTTACGTGCTGGCTCTTTACTTCGGCGCTGTGAATATTAAACGTACCCGTCATGCTGTGGCGGTTGGCCTGCTCGCAGATATTGCAGGTGTTCTCGGCGCATTATTTATTGTTAAACTCTTATTCGGCTAAAATGAAAGTATTTATAACGCGAAAGCTTGTTGGCAACCCGGAACAACTTCTAAAAGAGAAGGGGATTAAAGTAAAAGTATTCCCGCATGACCGCGCAATTACAAAAACGGAACTACTTCAGGAAGTTAAAGATGTAGATGGATTAATTACCTTGCTTACCGAAAAAATTGATAGAGAAGTAATTGATAAGATGGATAAGTGCAAAATAATAGCTAACTGTGCTGTGGGTTTTAATAACATTGATGTTCGATACGCCCGATCAAAGAAAATAGAAGTAACCAACACGCCGGATATCCTAACCGACGCGACTGCAGACTTGACCGTTGCCTTAATGCTTGCATGCGCAAGACGCTTCCACGAGGGAGAAACAATCATGCGTTCAAATCAATTTGACGGATGGAAGCCGCAGATGCTGTTAGGGATGGATATTAAAAATAAAATCGTAGGAATCATCGGCGCGGGAAGAATAGGTTACGCCGCTGCCAAAAGGATGAGAGCTTTTGGAGCGGAGATAATTTATTTTAACCGCAGTTTAAATGTTAAGTTCAATAATGAATTCAACGCGAAGAAAGTTTCTCTCAATGCTCTTCTTAAAACAGCGGACATAGTTTCAATTCATCTTCCGCTTACAAAGGACACGTTTCATTTTCTTAACAAGGTAAATCTTAAATTGATGAAACCCACCGCGGTACTGATAAATACGTCTCGCGGAGAGGTAATTGACGAGAAAGCTTTGATAGACCTGCTTAAGAAGAAAAAAATCTTTGCGGCGGGGCTGGATGTTTACGAAGGGGAACCGAAAATTAATCCGGAGCTTCTAACGCTTGAAAACGCGCTTCTGCTGCCTCATATTGGCAGCGCAACAGTCGAAACCAGGTCCGCCATGGCCGAGCTTTGCGCCAAGAACATAATAAACGTGTTGGGTGGTAAAAGACCCCTTACCCCTGTTCATTTTAATTGAAGTTATAAACGTTAATCTTTATTTTTCCGGTACAATAAAATAATACTGCTATGCGTATCGGAATTCCAAAAGAAACATTTCATGAAGAGAAAAGAGTCTCATTAGTTCCAGCTGCTGTAGATACATTGGTAAAATCGGGGCACTCGGTTTTTATACAAACGGGCGCCGGCGTAGAAAGTCATTTTACCGACGAGCAATATCTGAATGTAGGCGCAAATGTTGTTTACACTGCCGAAGAAGTTTACCAGCGCGCAGAGATGATAGTAAAAATCGCACCGCTTAATGATGCGGAATGCGACATGCTTCAAGAAGATCAAACAGTGTTTTCATTTCTTCATCTCGCAGTCGGTAAGAAAAATATTCTGGATAAACTTCTGAAGAAAAGAGTTACGGCAATTGCGTACGAATTAATTGAACAGGATGAGCAGCTTCCAATCCAGCAAGCGATGAGCGAGATTGCGGGCCAACTTGCGGTTCAAATCGGCGAGCGATATTTGGGAGGCGATTTTCCCAACAGTAGAGGAATATTGTTGGGAGGTATAACCGGTGTAGCTCCGGCTGCAGTTGTTATAATTGGCGCAGGTGTGGTAGGTTTTAACGCTGCAAGAGCCGCTTATGCAAGAGGCGCTCATGTTATAGTACTTGACAAGGATTTGCGGAAACTTAGAAAGATAGAAACCGATATTTCAAAAAATATTTCTACCGTTGCTGCCAATCCTTACACAATAGCCCGCGGCGTAAAATTTGCGGATTTGCTTATCGGCGCAATTCAAATTAAAGCGGAAAAATCTCCGCACATAATTACCGAAGCGATGGTAAAATCGATGAAGAAAGGCGCGGTAATAGTTGATGTCTCAATTGATCAAGGCGGCTGCGTAGAAACAAGCCGGCCTACATCCTTATCCGATCCGGTATTTGTCGAACACAATGTAATTCATTACTGCGTTCCGAATATGCCGGCGCTTTCATCGCGCACCGCAAGTTACGGTTTAACAAACGCTACAATTGAATACTTAAATGCTATTGCCGATAGCGGGCTTGCCAATGCGCTGCTAGGCGACCCGGGTTTGGCTAAAGGTGTTTGTACTTTTAACGGATTCTGTTCAAACGAAAATATAGCCGAGGCCTTCAACCTGGAGTTTAGAAGACTTCACATTTTTTCTCCCAATTAAAGAGTAATTAGATGACTGTTGATGAAATAAAAATCGGCAAACCAGAAAACGCCCCGTGGGTTAAGAAATATAATTCCAAGGTTGTTTCCGCCGAAGAAGCCGTTCGTGTAATTAAGTCCAACGATAAAATTATTATACAGCCGGGATGCGCCGCTCCGTTTGATCTTATCGATGCTATGGTAAAAAGGAAGGATGAACTGAGCAATGTCGAAATTTACCACATCCTTGTTGTTGGAGATTTACCATATACCCAGCCCGGGATGGAAAAACATTTTAAGCACAAGGCGTTTTTTGTAGGCGGAAATGTTCGCTCCGCCGTAAACGAAGGCCGCGCCGAGTTTATTCCGATTTTTCTTTCCGAAGTTACGATGCTCTTTAAACGCGGAGTTATTCAAGCAGATGTGGCAATGATACACGTTTCTCCGCCTGACGAACACGGCTTCTGCAGTTATGGCATCGATGTAGGCAACATTAAAACTCCGGCAGAAAAAGCCAAATGCGTAATCGCTCAGGTGAACAAGCAAATGCCTCGCGGTTTGGGAAACAGTTTTATTCACATAAATAAAATTGATTATATAATAGAAGTGGATGAGCCTTTAAAAGAACTTCCGCAAATAGATCCGAACGCAACAGCCGAAGAATTGCAAGTTTACGATATGATCGGCAAACACGTAGCCGGTTTAATTGAAGACGGCTCTACTTTGCAGATGGGCATAGGGGCTATACCGGATGCGGTTTTAAGATATATGCACAATAAGAACGACCTCGGTGTTCATACCGAAATGTTTTCCGACGGATTGATTTCGCTTATTGAGGAAGGTGTGGTTAACGGGGAGAAGAAAACTCTTCATCCGGGAAAAATAATTGCCGGATTTGTCCTTGGTACAAAACGTTCATTCAATTTTATCGACAATAATCCTATCTTCGAGTTTCATCCGCAGGAATATGTTAACGATCCGTTTTTAATTTCACGCAACAATAAAATGGTTGCTATTAATTCCGCAATTGAAATTGATTTAACAGGTCAGGTGTGCGCCGATACGTTAGGCACAAAAATTTACAGCGGTATTGGCGGACAGGTAGATTTTGTTAGAGGGGCT
>JAKAHQ010000083.1 GCA_021814855.1 Bacteroidota bacterium
ATCGGTTTGTTGAATCCGCTTTCTTTTGAGCGAACGGCGCAATTAATTTCTAAAGCATCTTTATGTTTTGTAAATACTAAAATGAAAATTATCTTTGCGTGAATTATTTAAAGGATATTTAAATGAACAAGATACAAGTGGCAATACTTATGGGCAGCGATTCGGATTACCCGGTAATGCAAAAAGCAGAAAATATTTTGGATGAATTTGGAATATCTTATAAGACAAGAGTTTTATCGGCGCATAGAACTCCCAAGCAGACAACACAATTTATTTCTTCGGCTATGAAGGATGGAGCTAAAGTATTTATTGCCGGTGCCGGCGGTGCGGCCCATCTTCCCGGTGTAGTTGCGGCACATACATCATACCCGGTAATCGGCGTGCCAATCATGGGAAAATTGATGAATGGATTAGATTCACTTTTATCAATCGTTCAGATGCCTCCCGGCGTACCTGTAGCTACAGTTGCAGTAGACGGTGCTAAAAATGCAGCGCTGTTAGCCGTTCAAATTTTATCGGTCGGTAATTCGGAATTATTTAAAAAGATGATGGATTACAAAAAGAATATGGAACAGGAAGTCCTTCGTAAGGATAAAAATCTAAAGAAGATTGGTTAAACATCTCGTTTACCAAACGCAACATAGATCGGATCGCCTAGCATACTGGCTTCGCTCCAAGTGTGATTTACCGATTTTACCTCTTTTCTGAATTTGCAATCGTTGTGTTCGCAAAACTTGCATGTTTCGTCTTTGCAGTAATCCATGTGAATTCGAACGCCTGAATTCGGAAATTCATTCCATAAATAATTTTCGACGTAATTTTCCTCGAGATGGGATTCTTTAACGGAAAAATAAAAGGGAAGTATTAGATGAAAATCTACGAAAATTCTATCGCCTGATTTTAGAAATCTTAAGTGATGTATATCTATCCAATAACTTTTCTTTATTCGTCTAAGTAAATCGACCAGCTTTTCAAGTGTTTGTTTATCGGTTTCGTTCATTAAGCCGCCGATTGATTCTCGCAGCAGTTTGAATCCTGTAAAGAGAATATTTGACGCGACAAGGATGGCTATCATGGGATCCAACAAATGGAAACCCGTTATGAGTACTAATATTAAACCGATTACGACGCCGAAGCTCGTGTAGGAATCGGTCAGAACATGTTTACCGTCGGCAATTAGTGTAATCGAATTCGTCATTTTTCCTTTTCGAACAAGATATAGTCCCAGAATCAAATTGATTATACCGGCAGCTGCAATTATAAGTGTACCTAAATCAAGTCTTTGGGTATGTATACCACTAATTATATCATGAACTGAATAATAAATAATTGTAAGGGCAGCAAGAAGAATCAAAAGTCCTTCGATACCGGCAGAAAAAAATTCTATATTTCCGTGACCGTACAAATGATTTTCATCGGCAGGCTTTGCGCTTAAGTAAATGCTGTAAAGCGCCATTGAGGTTGCCGCTACATGAACGACTGATTCGGCGGCATCCGAAAAAATAGCGCTTGAACCGGTTAACAGATAAGCCGCCATCTTTGATATAAACATCCCAACTCCAATTATAAGAGAAATCCAAGCTGCCTTTTTCTTATCGCGTAAATTTTCTTCAAAAGATTTCATGAATTTTTCCGGCAAAAGATTTATCAAACATACGTAAAGTATACCGAACAAGAAAAATTTTCCAAGGCATTAACCGGAAAATTCAGAAATCAAAGAAACCATTTCTCACCTATAGGAAATAAGTAGTCTCATTTTGCTAATTCCAAATTTTTATTTCGGAATTCAAGTAAAAACAAAGTTTTTGGGTGGCATATATTATGCATAATAGCAGCCGAATCGATATTAATTGAGAGAAAAAGATGCAAAATCAGATATTGGAAAGGTACCCGAAAAAAGATCGAAGTAATCTTATTGCGATACTTCAAGACTTTCAAAATGAGTACGGTTATTTACCTGAGTCGACTCTAAAAGAAATTTCAGACTATGTAGCCATTCCCTTGAGCAGTGTGTATGGCGTTGCTACATTTTATAATCAGTTTAGACTGTCTCCCATAGGCAAAAACGTTATTCGTGTATGCAGGGGAACGGCGTGTCATGTTAAAAGTTCGGCAAATATTCTAATTGCCTTAGAAACAGAATTGGGAATTAAAGCAGGGCAAACAACAAGAGATAAAAATTTTACTCTTGAGACAGTTGCTTGCATTGGGGCTTGCAGCATAGCGCCGGTAGTAAATATTAACCAAGAGTATTACGGTCGCGTAACCGTGAAAGAAATCCCGAAGATATTAAATAAATTCAAAAAGGAATCCTCGAAAACCAAAGTTGAAGAAACAGCGAGTGCAGAATGAAAAGTTTTATCGAAAAATGTTGCGATCAATGCTGGCACACTCATGATAATCCTTGTGAATTATTTGTTGCGTGTTCAATAGAAGGACCATTATGCCATAAAGATGAAAACTGTCGGAATAAAATTAAGGAACTTAACAACCGGCTAACATACAAGACACACGACCTGCCTGTAATTTTTATCGGTATGGGTACTTGCGGTTTAGCGTCAGGCGCAGATAAAGTAAAAACATCGATAGAAAATGAATTAAATAAATTAAATATCATAGCCGAGATTATACCCACCGGATGTATCGGATATTGCGCTAAAGAACCTATTGTTGATATAAAACTTCCGAACAAAGAAAGAATTTCTTATTGCGAGGTTACTCCTAAGGATGTAGCGTCTTTGCTAGAAACTACCTTAGTGAAAAAACTAGTCTATGAAAAGAAGCTTCTGGGAAGTTTTGGAAACGCCGCCGACGGTATTAAAAAAATTAATGATGTGCCGTTTTTCAAATTCCAACAAAAAGTTGTTTTGGAAAACTGCGGCATTATTAATCCGAATTCGATTGATGAATACATAGCAGCCGGAGGATTTAAAGCCCTCGATAAAGCACTGAGAATTATGTCTTCCGAGCAGGTGATTCAAGAAATAAAAGACGCCGGATTGAGAGGCAGAGGCGGAGCCGGGTTTTCTACAGGAGTGAAGTGGGAAATGGCAAACAAAAAAGTTGCAGATAAAAAATACTTGATTTGCAACGCCGACGAAGGAGATCCCGGAGCGTTTATGGATCGATCCGTTCTGGAAAGTGATCCTTACAGGGTAGTTGAAGGTATGATAATCGGAGGATATGCTATCGGCGCATCGCTGGGTTATATTTATTGTCGTGCCGAATATCCTCTAGCAATAGAGCGCCTGCAAAAAACCATTGAGACATGCAAAAGCTATGGCTTACTTGGAAATAATATTTTAGGAAGCGGATTTGATTTCGATCTTAAAATAAAAAAAGGCGCCGGAGCTTTTGTGTGCGGCGAAGAGACAGCTCTTATAGCTTCCATAGAAGGCAAACGGGGTATGCCGAAACCACGTCCGCCGTACCCTGCAGATTCCGGTCTTTGGGGAAAACCAACCATAATCAATAATGTAGAAACATTTGCCAACGTTGCCTCTATAATAAACAGAGGTTCATCCTGGTTCAACGGTATCGGAACAAAATCCAGCAAGGGAACAAAGGTGTTCGCATTGAGTGGAAAGATTGTAAACAGCGGCCTCGTTGAAGTGCCAATGGGTGTAAAACTTAGGGATATAGTATTCAATGTTGGCGGAGGAATTCCTAACGAGAAAAAATTTAAAGCAGTTCAGATAGGCGGTCCCTCAGGCGGTTGTTTGCCGGAATCGGTAATGGATACTCAAGTAGATTATGAGTCATTGAAAACTGTTGGAGCAATGATGGGCTCTGGCGGCTTTGTGGTTATGGATGAAGACACCTGTATGGTTGATGTCGCCAAATATTTCCTAACATTCATTAAAGATGAATCCTGCGGTAAATGCGTACCGTGTCGCGAAGGCACAAAAAGAATGCTCGAAATTATCGAACGGATACCGGTAAGTTACGGCCATAATTCTATTTCCATAGATCAGCTTCAAAGATTCAAAGGAATTGTTCATCTCCAAAGACTTGCAGATGTGATCAGGGATACGTCTCTCTGTGGTTTAGGTCAAAGTGCGCCAAACCCGATTTTATCCGGATTGAGGTATTTCAAAGATGAGTACGAAGAACATTTATTCGAAAGGAAATGTGAAGCCAAAGTATGTAAAGATATTCTTACGTTTGAAATTGATCCGGAAATCTGCAACGGCTGCGGATTGTGCGCAAAGAAATGTTCCGTAGAAGCCATAGTAGGCGAAAAGAAACAGCCGCATCAAATAATCCAAGCTAAATGTTCAAAATGTGGAATGTGTTTTGAGACTTGCCGTTTCGAAGCTATTCGTATGAATTAATTTCTTATCAGGAGACTAACATGGTTGAGCTTACAATAAATAATATAAAAGTTAAAGCTACGGAAGGAATGACTATACTTGAAGCGGCTAAATCTGTTGGCATTCATATACCTACTCTTTGTCATATGAAAGATTTATTTCCGACAGGCGCTTGCAGAATTTGTGTTGTTGAAGTTGAAGGTATGAGAGGATTAACACCGTCTTGCGCTTATCCTGTTATGCAGGGTATGAAGGTTGAGACAAACTCGCAGCGTGTACGTGTGGCAAGAAAAACTATAGTCGAATTGCTTATCGAAAATCATCCGCAGGACTGTCTTATCTGTGTACGGAATAAAAATTGCGAATTGCAGGATTTATCCGAGCGGTATAATGTGCGAGAGCACAGGTACGTTGGTGAGAAAAAGATTCATGCAATTGATATTTCAAGCGCGTCGATGGAAAGGGACCCTGCAAAATGCATCTTATGCGGAAGATGCGCCCGCACTTGCGGAGAGATTCAAAAAATCGGCGCAATTGATTTTACTAACCGCGGATTTAAAAGCAGCGTTACAACCCCATTCAATAAAGGACTTAACGTTAGCGATTGCATACTTTGCGGTCAATGTATTTTGGTTTGTCCAACAGCTGCACTGAGAGAAAAAAGTCATTCCAAAGAAGTAATGAATGCCATTAACGACAAAAAGAAATTTACAGTAGCCCAAATTGCTCCTGCCGTCCGGGCGAGTATAGGCGAGGAATTTAATCTTCCTCTTGGCACAAACGCTACCGGCCAACTCGTTAGCGGTTTAAGAAGATTGGGATTTAATAAAGTATTCGATACAAACTTTGCGGCTGATTTAACAATCATCGAAGAAGCAACAGAATTGATTCGGAGAATCGGCAGCAATGAAACATTGCCGATGTTCACAAGCTGCTGCCCTGGTTGGGTAAAGTACATCGAACAAAACCGGCCTCATTTGCTTGAACATGTTTCATCTTGCAAATCTCCGCATGAAATGGAAGGCGCCGTATTAAAAACTTACTACGCAAAGAAAATGGGATTGGATCCGAAAGATATTTTCGTTGTGTCTATAATGCCGTGTACGGTAAAGAAATTTGAATCTGAAAGACCTGAATTGAAAGAAGAAGTATATACCGATGTAGATGCAGTCCTTACAACACGAGAGCTCGTGAGAATGTTTAATATGTCCGGCATCGATTTCAATGACCTGCCGGAAAGCGATTTCGATAATCCTCTTGGAGAATCGACCGGTGCGGCAGCCATATTTGGAACAAGCGGCGGCGTTATGGAGGCCGCATTAAGAACCGCATATTATTTTATTTCAGGTAAAGAACTTGAAAAAGTAGAACTTCAGGATGTACGCGGAAATGCCGGGATCAAATCTGCAAATATCAAAATAGATGGAAGAGAAGTTAACGTTGCTATTGTTAACGGAATAGGAAATGTTGGACCGGTCCTCGACGCAATTGAGAAAGGTGAATCGGAATATCATTTCATCGAAGTAATGGCTTGCCCGGGAGGGTGCATTAACGGCGGCGGACAGCCGATTCATCAAAAACCTGAAAAGATTAAAAAGCGAATTCAAAGTCTCTATGAAATTGATTCAAAGATGAAGAATCGCCGCTCCCATGAAAATGAATCGATAAAAAAGTTGTACAAAGAATTTTTAGGCGAACCCAACAGCCATAAAGCGCATGAAATTTTACATACCGAATATGTTGATCGGAAAAAAATGCTGCAAGGTAATTAAGGAGAGATGAACCATGTCGCTCGGAATTGTAACGACTATAGGGCAACGATGCAAGAGATGCTACTCATGCATACGGGAATGCCCTGCGCGTGCAATTCGAGTTCTCAACGGTCAAGCCGTCGTTATGCCGGAAAGATGCATAAGCTGCGGTCATTGTGTAAAAGTTTGTTCTCAAAATGCAAAAGAAATTCAAAGCGACCAGGAAAAAGTTTTGATGGAAATAATTCCGGGAGGAAAAGCAATTGCGGTATTAGCCCCCTCGTTTCCTGCATCGTTTCCGGATTTGTATTCCAAACTTCCGGCGGCTCTGAAAAAAATTGGCTTTGCTTTTGTGACTGAAGCAGCTTTCGGCGCCGATTTGGTGAGTAAGTTATATGCAGAATATTTTGATTCGGATGATGATAGAACTATTATCAGTTCTCCATGTCCGGCAGTTTACAATTTGATCGAGAAGTATCATTCGTCTGTGGTTAAAAATTTGGCTCCTGTGGTTTCTCCAATGATAGCGATGGGGCGTTATCTTAAAATGAATTACGGAAGAGATGTGAAAGTGGTTTTTATAGGTCCGTGTATTGCGAAGAAGAGTGAATATATCGATGATGAAGTGAACGATGCCATTGACGCCGTGCTTACGTTTATAGAACTGAAAGAAATTTTTAGAGTATTGAAAATTGATTTTGAAGAGTTGCCGAAAATGGATTTTGATCCGCCCCATGCTTTTTTAGGAAAGTCGTATCCTTTAGCTGGCGGTTTAATTAAAACGGCAAATAAGTCGCAAGACATACTTGAAAAGGAAGTTATTGTAGTTGAAGGTAAACAGAGAGTTATTGAAGTGATCGAGGAAATATCAAACGGAACACTTAAATCTAAGTTCGTTGATATTCTATTTTGCGAAGGATGCATAAATGGCCCGGCCATCGATTCTGATCTTAATTATTTTTCAAGAAGGGAAAAAGTTGTCAATTTTATCAACGAAAATATAAACTCTCTTGATAAAAGTGTTTGGAAAGGAGATTTATATAACAGCCGCGATATAAAATTGACGCGTAATTTTCATGAGAAAAGCCAAAGACGGCCTATGCCGACCGAAGAGGAAATTAAAGCCATTCTTGCCAAGACAAATAAATATACCAAGAAAGATGAGCTGAATTGCGGTTCTTGCGGATATACAAGTTGCAGGGAATATGCCGTAAATGTTGCAAAAGGAATTGCGGAAGATGACATGTG
>JAKAHQ010000084.1 GCA_021814855.1 Bacteroidota bacterium
CGGTGCCGGCTTCGCCTATCAGTTCAATTTCGGGAAACTCTTTGAGTACGGCTTTTAAGTCTTCCCTTGCTAATTTTTCATCGTCGATAACAATTGATCTAAAGGTTTTCATTTTATCTGAACTCCTTTAATATTTTAATTGTAGCTTTGACCATGCCGTCCTCTTCAACGATTTCGAATTTATTTTTGTGAGGATGGCTGTATTCCAGCCTATGTTTGACGTTCGTAAGTCCGGTTCCGGTGCCCTGATCGACATTTTTTTTGCCGTCAATCAATCTGCCGGAATTCATTACCATGATAACAAGCCATTTATCTTCAACCTTTGCAGCGATAATAATCCTGAGCGGCATTTCACTTGTTTTCATTCCGTACTTAATTGCGTTTTCAACAAGAGGATGAATTAAAAAACTGGGAATCGGATAATCTTCAGCCAACGAATCAATATCGAATTTAAATTCAATCTTATCTTCGAACCGTATTTTTTCAATCTCGGCGTAATTTGAAAGCGCGTCAATTTCATCAATCAACGGCACTTCAATATTGCTTTTTGTAACCAACGTGTAGCGGTAGAAATCCGATAATTTGGAAAGCATCACTTCGGCTTTGCCGGGATTTGTTCTTATCAACGCCCTGAGAGAACTAAACGAATTGAAAAGGAAGTGGGGGTTAATCTGGTAGCGCAGCATTTGAAGCTGCGCGCTTTGAGCTAAAAGATCGGCGCTGCGTACGCGTTCCTTCTCGGATTTTAAATCCATCCATAATTTTATTCCAAAGTAAGCCAGACTCCAGGTTGTAAGCAGGGAAACATAACGCTGCATAAACATTATCATATTGGAGAATGTGAATAATTTTTCAAGATATCTCTTAACAATATGTAAATAGAAAGGAATACCTATTAGATAAACTAACATATAGAACAAAATTGAGGCAAGAATTGAAATTACTACTATGAAAAGCAGAATGTTTGTTATCGATTTGGCCCTGTAGGGATAGCGTTTATAAATGTTCCTCAAATAAACCGTTACGAGAAAACCGGATCCCCATTGCAATGTATTCATCACCAAGATTGGAAAATTACTTAGCAATTCCGGACTAACAATAAGAGTATCGATTATAATTAATATGGTCCACCCTATTGCGTTTACAAGGTAGAAAGAGGGATAACTACTTTCAACAAATTCTTTCCTGAAATATTTTTTAATACTTTTTAACATCAAGAGTCCGCCTAAATTAGAGTTAGTCTTATTGATTCGACGGAAATATCGCAAAACGGATACATAATAAATGTCTCCAATTCTTTAAGCGGTCGTATTAATCCGTAAACGGTAAATTCCTTGTTTGAAAAATTGGCCGTTCTAAAAATTTTTTATTTTGACGCTCGATATCGTCTGTTTGTGCGGGGAGAAATTTTGACACGCACTTTTTTTGCGCTTGCGCGTCTTAATAGATGAATCATTTTGGACAAATTTTTAATTTGAGAATGAGACCGACGGTTATGAACACAGGAAACGTTTTTTCAACAACATTAAAGAAAACATTTCTAAACTTAGAGGCAATGATGAAAAGTAGACCTGTCAATTACCTGATTATTGTTCTAGGCGTTACGTTCTTTGTCTCGTTTATTTGTCTAAGAAACGACCCGCGAATTTGTAATTCAATCGACATCTTAACTATCGCAGCAATTATTGCTATTATCGGAGCGATGCTTGTTTTGCTCGGCTTGATTAATTTGACCGCAATTTTTAATCGGAAAGAAAGCAAAGACAAAACTTCAATGGGCGATTAGAGACAGTTAAATAAATTGAATGAGGCAATTTCAAATTCAATAAAACTTAATTCAAACCGTTTATCAATTCATTCTACCTTTCAAACAACATTCATTTTACACGACACATCAAGAATTTAATTTGCGAAAGAAATTGAATGAGTGCCAATTATTCATTCGCAAATTTTACAATAGAATCTGATACAGCTGAGATAAAGTACCATTAATTGTTATTATCATTGAACCAGGAGGAGAGTATGAAAAAAGTGCTATTCTTTTTCTTAATCCTTGCGGTTATACCTATTATGGTTTACGCACAGGGCACATTTAAAGTTAGAGGCAAGGTAACGGATTCCAAAACGGGAGAGCCGTTAATCGGTGCAAGCGTTATTCTTAAACCGCTAAACGTTGGCGCCGCTACCGATTTTAACGGATTTTATTCTTTTGAAGTACCTACGTCGGCTGCAAAGAATCAGAGCGGAGAACTAACGGCATCTTATGTTAATTACAAAAAGAAGATCTTTGCCGTTCAGATTTCAGGTTCGGATATAACTCACGATTTTGCTCTTGATGAAGATGTTTTTCAGAATGAGGAAGTAGTAGTTACCGGTATTGCATCCAAAACTGCAAGAGAAATTGCGGAGATTTCTGTTTCCAGAATACCGGCTAAAGAGTTGACCGAAGAAAATACCTATGGATCGCTTAATCAATTGCTTGCCGGAAAAGTTGCGGGCGTGCAGATGTCGACCGCATCCGGCAATATCGGCAGCGGGTATCGTTTTTATGTTCGAGGCGGCGGCGGTCTTAACGGCAACGAGCAGCCTGTAATTTATATTGATGGAATAAGAGCAAACAACACAATGGTTGAAGGATTCGGTGTTGGCGGGCAGGACATAAGTCTTTTATCCGATCTTAATCCAAATGATATTGAGAGTATAGAAATATTGAAAGGTCCGGCTGCGGCAGCTACCTACGGAACGAGCGGTTCGAACGGAGTAGTTCTTATCAAAACAAAAAAGGGTTCGTTAGTTCCGGGTGCCGGCGCACAAATAAGTGTTAACTATAGATTTAATTACGGCTTTAATGAGCGCTCGATAAAATACCGTCCGGAAGATGTAGTTGCCGTCGATGCGGCAAACGGCATTTTCAAACGAGGATTAATTTATGATCAGTTTCTGAGTGTTGCGGGCGGCTCGCCTGCTTTGAGATATTATGCTAGTTTCCAGGATAGGCAGGAAGACGGCATCGTTAACAATAATTCTAATAAGAAGAACAGTTTGCGTTTAAATCTTACTGCAGTTCCTAACGACCGGCTTACTTTAAATGCCTCAACAAGTTATATCTATAACCGAATCAACAGGCCGGTTAACGACAATAGTATTTTCGGTTATCTCGGAAACGTACTTCTTTTACCTGTTCCATACAGATTCACCAAACAAGATGCAGTCAATGCACAGACAGACGTTCACAAGATAAATCAATTCGTCGGTTCTCTCCAGGGCACATATACTATTATGAACGGCCTGGATGCAAGCATGACGGTTGGTATAGACCAGATGAGCTGGAATCAAGAACAACAAAATCCTTATGGATTTAAGTACGGTGGTGATACTCAAGGAGTAAGGTCGCTATTCTATATAAACCAGAGATTAATCACCTACGATTTTAACTTGAAATACAATTACTCAATATTCCCCGAACTAAACGTTACGTCGATAGTAGGCGCGCAGGCAAACGATAACAATATGAAGAACACTAATATTTCGGTGAAAGATTTCGGAACCGGAAAGATCATTGATATTTCAGGCGGCGTAAATGTTCAGTTGAAGGGTGAGGTCTCCTCAAATAACAGGGAAGCCGGAATTTTTACCGAGCATCAATTCAATTATCAAAATACATACATGCTTTCGCTTGCTTTAAGAAAAGATTATGCGAGCGCATTGGGCCAGCAGGATGCTTCAATATACTACCCCAAAGCAAGTGCTGCTGTTCGACTTGACAGATTGATGCCCGTGCCGTGGTTTGTCAATAGTTTTAAAATCAGAGGTTCATACGGCGAGAACGGTCAATTGCCCGGTTCGCTTGATGCAATCGCCCTAACATGGACCAGCAACAACAGCGGATACGGTCCGGCTTCAAGAATAAACAGTGTTGGAAATTCCGATCTTCAACCGGAAAGAATTAAAGAGTTTGAAGTTGGCTTCGACACACAACTCTTTAACGAAGTAAGTCTTGAATTTACTTACTACCATCAAAACGCGAGCGGTTCTATAATTGATAGACCATTAGCGCCTTCAACAGGCTACGGCGCTTTTTCGCAGCCATATAACGTTGGTTCGTTGAAGAACTGGGGATTTGAATCGTTGCTGCAGTACAATCCAATTAGAACCGCCGATTATGATTTGAGTATCAGTTTAATATGGAATTATCAGAACAGCGAAATAACAAGTCTTGGCGGAGAAGCTCCCATTTACGATCAATGGAATATCAACGTTTACAAAGAAGGAATGAGAAAACACGAATTCTATTATTGGAAAACCACAGGAGCTCAATTCGATCCGACTACAAAAGAATATATTGGACCGGCTATGACGGCAGAGAGGCAGGACTTAGGAAATCCGTATCCCGATCACAGCGGTTCATTGTCTTTCACTTTTAGATTTCTAAAGAATTTTAGTTTGTACGCGTTGGCGGAGTGGGGTCTAAATAATAAAGTTTTCAGCAACACACTTTATTTTATGGCGCAGTTTGGCGGGTACAAACCGCTTAACGATCTTTATGATAAACTGGCAACGCAAACACCGGGAAGTTCGGAATACATTAACACTGCAAATGAAATTGCCAAACTGGATCCCGTAAATCAAGGCAATTTTATTTATGATGCCCAATATTTTGTTCTGCGCGAGGTATCGCTTGGTTACGATTTAACGGATATCCTAATGCTATACGATGTAAATTCTTACGTTAAACATTTGTCAGTCGGAATTTCGGCAAGGAATGTTTGGAGAACATCGGCATATAAATTATCGGACTTTGAAGTAAACTCTACCGGCGGCAGCGGCGGCGGTGTTACTTCGGCTGCATTAACCAGAGGCAACGATTTTCTTACTTTACAAAATCCCAGGACGGTCAATTTCTGGGTTAATGTTGGTTTTTAAAGGAGGAGATATGAAAAAAATAATTTTATTACTCGGCTTATTTGCATTTATAATTTTGAGCTCATGCACAGATTTTGTCAACAATATTGACAAACCGGTTCAAGTAGTTGACGATAAAAATTTGAATGCTTCGGATATGACTTTCCTGGCAAAAGGAATACAATTTAGATTTTCGGAAACGGCAACAGAACTTTTAATGTGCGCGGAAGGATTATCCGACGAGTTTATTTTCGATACCGACGTTCCCAACGCAACCTTTCCGCAGTACCAGGAAATTGACAATGCCCAAATATTAACGGATAATAATTCAGTTCGTTCCATCTTCAATAATCTCGGTGAACTGCGATTCTATGCGGATGACATTGTTAACAAGGTAGGACAGTACACAACGCTTTCAGATGCCGTGAAGAAGAATGCTCTCTTCACCGGTTACTTTTACGGCGGAATTGCCAGGTATTACTACGCTACATATTTCGGCAGAAATTTAACTCAGGGCGGAGCTACAATCGATAAGAGCCCGTTCATTCCCTCTGCACAAATGTATGCTCTTGCTTTAGAAAAATTTAAAGCGGCTTTAGATTGGGCGCCGAACGATGCAACCAAGAGAATAGTCAATACTCATATTGCGCGCACTTATTTATTCATGGGAGATTTTCCGAACGCAGCACAATACGCGGTAAACGGTATGAGCCAGGGCGACGCCAACTTTGATGCTCTCTATAGTTTAGAATTCGCGAATTTATTCTACATCTTTGCCGGAAGATACAGAGCACAGTTTGTAATGGATTTCCGCTTCAAAGATTATATTGATGCCAATCCGCAGGAAGCTTCAAGAGTAATTATTGAACCGGTTGAAGGGAACAGCGGAAAAATTTTCTACATGCAGGCAAAGATGCTTATCGATAATGATCCTGTAGTTGTTGCTACATGGCAGGAAAATACACTTATGCTTGCCGAACTTGCGCTAAGAGGCCAGGCAACAGGCGACGCTCTGGCGCTCGTAAATCAAGTTAGAGCTTCGCATAATATAGATCCTTTAGGCGCGGTCGATCTTGATGTAATTTATGTGGAAAGGGACAAGGAGCTAAACTGCATGGGATTAAGACTTCCGGACCAAAGAAGATACAACAGATTTCATCTGCCCGGCAGATGGGAATACTTCCCGTTGACAATCGACGAGATAAACACCAATCCGAATTTGTAAGAAATTACATTTAATAAAAAGGGTCGCGAATGCGGCCCTTAATTTATACGTTAATTTTCCCCGGAGGAAAATTATTTCTCCGAAATTATTAGATCGTCCATGATCGGCAAATGTCCTTTATCGCAAACAACTCTTAATCATCCCAACCAGTTTTCGGATGAAGGCGCAGACTTCGGCTGCCTATTTGCACGGGGATTCAACTTGCGATATGCAATGCTGTAATTGTCTTCCATCGATGATTCAGTTGTGTACCGCAACAGGTTCTGTTCTTTATCAGTTTCGGGCGCCGTTTTTTCTTTTGGTTTTGAATCATCGATTTGACGAGGAACTTCTAACTTAGGAAGAGCGTGATTGATTTTGATTTCGTTCATTTCAACCTCCTTAATGAAGGCAACTATTACATGAACAAATAATTATTTCCGTGCGTAATATAATCATTTACCTGATTGAAATAAATCCCGTGGAAAGAAGTCGCCGGTAATTGATTTCCCGCGTTTCCGGTTTCTAAATCCGAAGAAGATTTCCCTCTGGGATAGCATATCTGAATTTAATATCCAATGAACTAATTGATTGCCTTTTATCGTAAAGGAACTTTTTTGTCTAAAAAAACGATTGATATATTATCGCTGCCACATTAATGAATTATATTCAAAGAATAATAGTTCGGCTAGCTCAGCGTTCCCAAACACTATACAAATGATAACGGGTTATGTGAACCGTTCGGAAAGAAATTAGTCTTTCATGAAAAAAATTTATTTCCCGGTGTTACTGCTTCTAATGGCCGCTCCGGAAAAAATATTTTGTCAAGCTTTCGCCGATTCCGTTTTACAGGTAGGCAGTCTTAAAAATTGTATTCAATATGCGTTAACTCATCAAACTTCGGTTAAGCAGTCGTTACTTGATGAAGAAATAACCGACCGTGAAATCAAAAGTAAGCTAGCCGACTGGTATCCGCAGTTGAATTTAAATTTTAGTTTCCAGCATAATTCGGAACTTCCAACATCCATCATTCAAGGCAACCCGGTAAAATTCGGCTTGAACAATACTTCTTCTGCGCAGTTCTCGATTAGCCAAACCATTTTTAACAGAGATGTTTTATTAGCCAGCAGTACTTCGGACGAAGTAAGAAAACGCTCACAAGAATTAACAATCAAAAACAAA
>JAKAHQ010000085.1 GCA_021814855.1 Bacteroidota bacterium
GCGGCGGTATTACACCGGACTACTTTGTTGAACCCGGGAAAATCTCGAACTATTCGATTGAGCTGAGGAAGAATAATGTTTATTACCAGTTTGTTCGGAAATATTTGGATCAGAACGGTGTGAGCGTTAGGAATAAGTATAAGAACGATATAAATAAATTTTTGAAAGATTTTAATTTCGACGAAGCGCAAATGAATTCCTTTATTAAGTTTGCCGAAACCTTAAAAGTGAAATTCGATGCGAAAGGTTATGCTGCTGATAAAGAAGATATCCGCGCACGCCTAAAAGCTTTTGTAGCCCGCGATCTCTATAAAAATGCAGGTTGGTATTTAACCTTGTTGAAATCCGATCGTCAATTTGAAAAAGCTATGATGCTTTTCCCCGAATCAGAAAAAATCAGCGGGCTGTCGGAACAGTAACATAGAAAGAGTTTATTGGAAGAAAAAAATAAAAATATAGAAATACTTGCAGTTCAAAAGGAAATAAAATTATTTCCGTATAAAGATTCATTTCCTTCTATTCACGAATCGGCTTTTCTTGCCTCCGGCGTTAAGGTGATTGGTGAAGTCGCTGTTGGCGAGAAATCCTCCGTATGGTATAACACGGTAATTCGAGGCGATGTGAACTATGTAAGCATTGGCGCCGAGACCAACATTCAGGACTGTTCGATGCTTCATGTTACCAATAATCGCTTTCCGTTAATTATTGGTAACAAGGTTACCGTCGGACACAGCGCTACGCTTCACGGGTGTGTGTTAAAGAATTTATGTTTAATCGGTATGAACGCAACTGTTTTGGACGGAGCTGTAATTGAAGCAAATGCCATGGTTGCCGCCGGAGCCGTTGTAAGACCTGGATTCGTTGTACCTTCTGGTAAATTAGCAGCCGGAGTTCCGGCAAAAATTATAAGAGATCTAACCGATGAAGAAATTATGGAGTTTGAAAATTCCGCTAAACGCTATATCGGCTATACCGAGATAACAAAGGAATCCTTAATTAAAAATAATTATCAAATAGGTTGGTAAATTGAAAAATCTTTCGGTTAATGTTGAAAAAGGATTCCGGTTAGAAAAGAAAAAGGTACACAGTTTCATTTCCAAATTAATCGGCGATGCCGAGTTAAAGATTACCAATCTGGAATTTAATTTTGTCTCGGCTAAAACGATGATAGAAATAAACAAAAAGTATTTGAATCATAATTACGATACCGATATAATCACCTTTGATTATTCTGACGAAAGGAATAATTTAGACGGAGAAATTTTCATCTCTTTGCCCCAAGCTGTTGCTAACAGTAAAATATATCGCGTTACAATCGATAATGAACTGTTAAGATTGCTAATTCATGGAATATTGCACATGATTGGGTTTGACGACGTAACCGCGGCAAAAAGAATTAGAATGAAAAAAGTTGAAGACGGGCTTGTTTACAAATATAAAAGCTACGCTAAAGGTTTAATAAAAAAATTATGACTGCTAAAATTGTTGAAATACTGGCAAAAATTTTGGAAGGGCTCAGCAATGATTCTTCCATTGAGGATGTGAATCGATCCCTACTTAAGAGCCAGCAGTTTGATAGGCAAACACTTGGAATTGCTTTTTCGTTGATATACGATAAGGTGCTTTCCAAGAATGCCGTTGAGATTCGTAAACAAAAGGGAAAGAGTAAAAGAATTAGAATTCTTTCCGATCAGGAAAAAGAATGGATCGGGATGGAGAACTATAATTACTTGCTTCACCTTATAAATGTGGGCCTGCTGGATTATTCGAATATGGAAGCGATACTTGATCAAATCTCGTTGTTCCCGGATAACCAGATAACCCGGAAGGAAATAAACTGGATAATTCTCCTGTCGCTTGTCGATTTCGATTCTGAAATTCTTCCGGGCAGCAGAGTTTTATTATATACTTCAGATACTGTCAATTGAAAGGTAATTCTTAAAATGAGTAAAGACCTTATTCTTGTAGAGTCACCCTCTAAGGCCAAAACTATTAACAAGTATGTCGGTAAAAATTATGTAGTAGAAGCTACGGTTGGGCATATTAAAAATTTGCCGAAGACAAAACTTGGAATCGATATTGAAAACGGGTTCGAGCCGAGTCTTTTAAATATTCGCGGTAAGGGAGATCTTATAAAAAAGATAAAATCCCTTGCCGGTAAATCGGATAAAATTTATGTAGCAACCGATCCCGACCGCGAAGGCGAAGCTATTGCCCAGGATGTCGTAGATCTTTTAGGCGACAAAGCAAAAGAAAAAATTCATCGTGTTTTGTTTAATGAGATAACAAAGAAAGCCGTTAACGAGGCCCTTAAAAGTCCTATAAAGGTAGATGATCATTTGGTAAGCTCACAGCGCGCACGGCGCGTTATGGATCGGATAATCGGCTACAAAGTTAGCCCCTTCTTATGGCGGGCAGTTATAGAGGCATATGGAAGTTCTTTATCTGCCGGAAGAGTTCAATCCGTTGCGTTACGACTTATATGCGAACGCGAAGAGGAGATTGAGAAATTTATTGCTACGGAATACTGGTCTATTGTTGCCGTGTTCACTACGGATAAAGGCGAGGAGATACGCGCAAAACTTTACGAGGTAAACGGAAAGCAAATAAAGGTTCCGCCAAAACCTCAAATGACCGAAGAAGAATGGGAAGAGTTCTTCAAGACTAATTTTGCAATTACGAAAGAAGAAATTGCAAAAGACATAGTCGAAGCACTAAAGGCAAAAAATAACTTTAAAGTTTCCGATCTTACAAAAAAAGAGAGCCGGAAAAATCCATACCCGCCTTTCATAACAAGCAGTCTGCAAGTAGAAGCATCCCGTAAATTGAGATACCGGCCAAGACGAACAATGATGATAGCCCAGCAGCTTTACGAAGGTATCGATCTCGGTGCGGAAGGTACCACAGGCTTAATTACTTATATGAGAACAGATTCGACCCGTCTAAGCAATGAAATTGTTTCCGACGCGCGGGGATTTATAAATGAAAAATACGGCGAAAAATATCTGCCTGAAAAACCAAAGACGTACGAACAGAAGAATAAAAAAAATGTTCAGGATGCTCACGAGGCCGTACGTCCTACATCATTAAAGTATACCCCAGATTTTGTAAAAGAATATCTAGACGATGCTCAGTTCAAATTGTATGAATTGATCTGGAAAAGATTTATCGCTTGCCAGATGGAATCCGCAAAGCTTGAAACAACAACGGTAAGCATTTCGGCAGACGAATATACATTTAGAAGTTCGGGAACAACAATATTATTTGACGGATTTCTTACCCTTTACGACGAGGACATCGAAGACAGCGGAGATCAGAATGGCAACGGCGGTTTAATTCCTGCCGGATTAGAAATTAAACAGAAGATGAATCTAAACGAACTAACTCCTAACCAGCATTTTACTAAGCCGCCCGCGAGATATACCGAAAGCTCGCTGATAAAAGAACTTGAAAGCAACGGCATAGGACGGCCGAGTACTTACGCTATGATCATGGGCACTATAATAGATCGTAAATATGTTGAGCAAGTTGAACGAAAAATGGTTCCTACGCAGCTTGGCCGAAAGGTTAATTCAATTCTTGTTAAAAATTTCGATAACATCTTTAACGTGAATTTTACCGCGAAGATGGAGGAAGAATTGGATTTAATAGCCGACGGTGAAATAAATTATATTAATGTGCTCAACGATTTTTACGGTCCGTTTTCCAAAACTCTCAGCGAGGTGGAAGCCAATCTTGAAAAAATAAAATGCGATAAATGCGGTTCCGATATGGAAATTAAAATGGGAAGGTTCGGAAAATTTTTGGCTTGTACAAATTACCCCGAATGCAAGAATATAAAATCGTTGAAAGAGTTTAGCCCAAACGGAGGCGAACCGGAATATACCGGCGAAACGTGCCCCAAATGCGGATCGCGCACGGTTTACCGCGAAGGCAAATTTGGAAGATTCATCGGCTGCGAAAAATATCCCGATTGTGATTTTACCAAAGTTGTTACTCTCGGCTTAAAGTGCCCTAAATGCGGAGAAGGAGAAGTAATAACCCGTAAAACAAAACGCGGCAAATTATTTTACGGCTGCAATAGGTATCCTGATTGCGATTTTGCAAGCTGGACAATGCCTAAAGCTAAAGAAAATGGAGAAGTTTCAGACCCCGAAGAAGAGTATTAATATTAATCTTCAAAAGGAGATTTGCCTTGAAACGGCTTGATATTGAAACAATAGCTCAGCAAATGATCTCCGAACTCTCCGGTGTAGCGAGGGCATCGGAAAATACGATTGATGCCTACACGCGAGATTTGAACGAGTTTATTTCTTTTTGCAAAGAAAAAAATGTATTAAGCATTGAAAAAATTACCGAAAAAGTTTTGCGAAGCTTTGTTGTTCACCTAAGTGAAATTAAATCCAGTAAGAGCACAATATCGCGCAAACTTTCCACGTTACGTCATTATTTCATGTTCGCAGTCAGAAACAATTTTACCGAGAAAAACCCGATTGCGAGAATCCCGAATCCGAAAGTAAAAAGAAAACTACCGGAAACTATTAATGTTGACTCTTACGGAAATATTTTTAGTTTCGTTGAAGAGAATATTGAATCTCCTGAAGCAGAAAAAGTAAAAGCTATTTTCGAACTTTTATACGGCTGCGCATTACGTGTTTCCGAACTCTGTTCTTTGAATATGACAGACATCGATTTATATAGCTCGAGTGTTAAAGTCTTCGGTAAAGGTTCAAAAGTGCGTATAGTACCGCTTGGAACAAAATCGCTTGAGGTGTTGAAGAGATATTTTGCAACTTTAGACAAAGGCGCTGCTCAGAAGCAATTATTTAGCGATGATGAAGGAAACAGAATCACCCGTCACTATGTATACAGACTGGTAAAAAAATGTTTGAAGCATGTTACGGATATCGAAAAAAAGAGTCCTCATATTCTACGTCACAGCGCAGCTACACATATGCTGGACAACGAGGCAGACATAATGGCAGTTAAAGAAATTCTTGGTCACGAAAATCTATCGACAACTCAAATTTACACTCATGTAAGTATAGAACGGTTAAAAAAAGCATATAAGAAAGCACATCCAAAATCAGAGAAGGAGGCGTTATGAACGTACGAATTACATCCAGAAAATTCAGAGCAAAACCAACTCTTAAAGATTTTATTAAAGAAGAACTCAAATCGTTGGAAAAATTTGAAGACCGCATACTTGGAGCCAACGTGGTTCTTAGTTTTACACACCCAAAGGATAGTATAAAATCAGCAGAAATAGTATTAAGTTTGCCTGGCAAAATAATTTCGGTTACGGAATCCACCGAGGATTTCGAAAAATCGGTTTCAATCGCAGTTCAAAAAATTCGCAAACAAATTTCGAAACTCAAGACTAAACGTACTGTTCGAAAAAAGAATGAAGATTGACGAAAAAAACATTACCAGGAAAGAAAGCGTAACTGTAGAATTTCTTTACAACAACACAAAAGATCGGTTCAAACTGAAATTGCTTACAGACCGCGTTGGGTTTGACAGGGAAATTAAGGATCCCAATCTGCATCGCCCGGGTCTTCCGCTTGCCGGATTTTTGGAATTGTTCTCTTATAACCGCGTGCAGTTATTCGGCAACACAGAGAATCGATATCTAACAAATTTATCATCGCCGGATCGTATTAAAGCCCTCGATAACATTTTCAAACATGAAATACCTTGCCTCATTGTTACTAACGATAATGTTATTCTTGATGAAATGAGGGACCTTGGCAATCAGTACAAAATTCCAGTATTCGGAACATCGTACTCAACGACAAAATTAATTTATCTGTTAAGCGATTTTCTGGATGATCAGTTCGCTCCGCGAATATCTGTTCATGGTTCCTTTGTGGATGTATATGGAGTCGGAATGCTATTCGTTGGAAAATCCGCAATAGGAAAGAGCGAGGTAGCTTTAGATTTAGTTGAAAGAGGACATCGCCTAGTTGCCGATGATGTAGTAATTCTTACCAAAAAGGGCGAAGGCATTTTAATGGGATCCGGTACCGATCTTGTTAAACATTTTATGGAACTGCGAGGAATTGGCATTATTGATATAAGAAGTATGTTCGGCGTTCGCGCTATTCGATTTCAAAAACGCTTGGAAGTCGTTATCGAACTCGAAATTTGGAATGATGACGCCGAGTATACAAGGACAGGTCTCGACGATTCATTTACCACTATCTTGGATATCGAAATTCCTTACGTAAAACTGCCTATTATCCCAGGAAAAAACATAACTGTAATTTCGGAAATTATAGCATTAAACTATTTACTCAAGCATTATGGTTACGATTCGGCCAAGGTATTACAGCAAAGAATCACGGATAAAATTCGAAAGAAGACAGAAGAAATGAACAGATCCGTGGATTATTTTGAGCATGATTTTGAATAGCTTTATTCTGCTTTAATGCTTGACTCGTCACCATTGATTTATTATCTTCGCGACCGAATTTGATATGAAAAAATTTTACTACTTTTCAAAGACGAAGCTTAAATTTGTAGAAATACGCAATTTCTATCAGAAATTTGTATTTCTAGTCTTGTTTTTTGCAGTGTTGATCTCATTTTTTGTTTTCGGAACATTTTTGGTTATAGATGAATTCGTCAATCCGGGTTCTCAGGTAAAACAATTAAAGAGTAAAAACGCCGCACTGCAAGAAAAGTTGGACAATCTGTACGACAGGTATAAAACTCTTGATGAAAGAATTACCGAACTGTCGTCTCAGAGCCATGATTTAAGACTAAAGGCAAATTTAGAACCGCTGAACACGGATAGTTTGTACGGCATCGGCGGCAACGTATTTGAACCTATCAAAACATCCAGTCTCGGAAACCTAAACAAATATCTATCTAATCTCGATTCTTTCGTTAATCAAATTTCTCTAAAAGTAAAATTGGAGAAAAACAATTACACCGAAATTGAAAACACGCTTAAAGACAATGAAAAGATGTATGCGAATATACCGGCATTGAAACCATGCGACGGCAAGGTAGAAAATGATTTCGGTATGAGATTTCACCCGATCTTGAAAATTATGCGTATGCATGACGGTGTTGATATTATTACGGATACCGGAACAAAGGTATATGCACCAGGCGCCGGTACCGTACAATTTGTAGGATGGCGCACCGGTTACGGAAGGACGGTTGAAATCGACCATGGATTTGGATATACAACTTTATACGGTCATTTAAATGGCGCTAATGTAAGAGAAGGTCA
>JAKAHQ010000086.1 GCA_021814855.1 Bacteroidota bacterium
AGTGAGCCCATTGACACAAGTGCTTCGACATTATTAGGTCTTGCCGCAAGCACATTATCCAAATATTTTTTAGCGAGATCAGTATCGCGGTTTATCCATACCGAGACTTGGGCGCGGAATAATTGATAGTCAAGATTATTCGGATCATCTTCCAGCAGCTTATCGGTTATGTCTATTGCTTTATCAAAGTCGCGGTTCCATGCGGACACTCGTGCGTATTCAAAACGAAGTGCCGGGTCTTTTTCATCGGGATACTTTTCAAAATATTTATCCATAGCCGTCATAGAACTATCGTAGTACTGCATGTAATCATAATACTTTGCAATTGTTTCTAAAGCTTTTTTATCATACTCATCTTTTTGAAGTTTCACTTTTGCGCTGTCAATTTCGGCTTGATAATATCTTTCTCTGTATGCTTTAACGGAATCCAATTTAGTTTGGTAACGGGTGGAGTCGCTTTGTGTAATTCCGAGGATCTGAAGTTGCTGGTATGCTTCTTCAATTCTCTTTGCTGCTATTAGAGAATCAACAAGTTTATATCTTGTTTCAACATCATTAGGTTTACGGCGCAGCAGACGGTAGAAACGATCGATCGGGTATTCTCTTTCGAAAGATCGCGGGTTTTGCTGATTTACATATGCTTCTCGGTTGCAAATATCTAACCCGTCCTGAGCTTCCTTAAAAAACGGTTTGAAGCTCAATGCCGTTTCAAATGCTTTCTTTGCAATTTGATATTTCGAGAGCCAAAGAGTAAAGTAACCATAACGGCTCCACAAGCGCCAATCCTGCGGATATCGCTCCACATATTTTTTTAGAATGCGTTCGCCTTTAACAATGCTGCCGGTATGCGATAAAATTTCTGTATAACGAATTATTTCATCGGGCGAGGCGTTATCGTCGCGTTTTAAATATTCGTCGTACCATTGTTCGGCTTTATCCCAAATTTCCATCCAGCGGTAGGATTTTCCGATCTCGAGATAATTGTAAGCGATGTTTGGATTGATTGCAATTTCGCGGAGGTGCCCTTCTATTTTTTTCTTAAGGATTGCGTACCAAACTTCTTGAACTCTTCGAAGATTGTTTTCGTATTCGGCGCGTTTGGATGCGCTTTGAGTTTCCAGAACGATTGCGCGGCGGTAATCCAAAACCGCATTTTGATACTGCTGGCGTTTTTCGAAACAAAGGGCGCGAAGATTATAACCGTCGGATTCTTCCGGTACAGCAGAAATATATTTATTTAGTTGATCGATTGCCTCACCGTAACGGCCGGCCTGCATATGAGAAAGAGCGGTTCGCTTATACGCTTCGATGTCAATCCTCTGTTGTGCCAATGATGCAACTTCAGGCAAAATCAGAATTAATATTAAGAGGGTTCTAAAATTAAACCGCATTTTCTCCAAGTTCGGTTACGGAAATAACTTGTTTTTCAAAACACTTTTGTACGAATTCCTTCTTACGGGTTTTCCCAACTTTAATTTATCAAAAATTGGGCAAAAAGTAATGGAGTAAAGATTATTTGGATTTCACGCCAAATTCATCCCCATAAACAAAAGACGACCGTATCCGGTCGTCCAAAAGTGTTTCGTGTTGATGCAGTGATTCAAATTTGATTTTAAAATTTGAAGTAGATAAACGGCGTTATGTCTGCGGACTTAAACTGTGCGGCAATCCATATTACAAAAACAAGAACTATTGCCAGCGCGTATACCGGCATAGCGGAAAATATTTTTTGAACTTTCAATTCCAGTTTTACCGGCATAAAGTGGAATATGTAACCTATTACCATCAACCCGAAAATTACAGGCAGCTTAACAACAAACTGTTCAAAAACTTCGCCGTGGAAGAAATTGAAGATTTGCGAAAACATATCCGCAACGGTTTGCAGATCGCGCGACCGGAAAACCAAGAACGAAACGGCAACCAAATGGAATGTAATAAAGACGGAAAAGAATTTTAAAATTTTTGTGTCTTTAATTTTAAGAAATGTATAAAGCTTATTCTTGGGTTTTGCAATAAGAAGCGCGAAAGACATCATGAACCCGTGAATGGCGCCCCATAAAATAAAGTTCCAGCCCGCGCCGTGCCATAAACCGCAAAGTAAAAATGTTACGAATACGGCAATGATGTTTGCGTATATCCTCAGATTTCTTAAAGAAAGCTGGATTGGTTTGAATAAATAATCCTGCAGCCATCTTGAAAGAGAAATATGCCAGCGGCGCCAGAAGTCTGCAACGCTTGAAGCTTTGAATGGCGAGTTGAAATTATCCATTAACTTAAAGCCCATCAAAAGGGCAATTCCAATAGCCATGTCGGAATAGCCGGAGAAGTCGCAATAAATCTGCAGCGCGTAGCCGTAGATGGCGAGTAAATTTTCTATTCCGGTGTACCTAAGCGGGAAATCGAAAATGCGGTCGACAAAATTTAAGCTGATATAATCCGCAATGACTACTTTTTTTATCAAGCCCGCCATAATTAAAAACATTGCCTTGCCGATATCTTCTTTGGATACGAACGGCTCTTTTTCAACTTGAGGAAGAAATGCGGATGCTCGGTCGATAGGTCCGGCAAGTATGTTTGGAAAGAAGAAAACATAAACGCCGAAATCTCTTAAGCTGTTTGTCGGCTTAAGAGTGTCGAAGTAAACATCGAAAACATAATTGAGTGACTTAAACGTGTAGAACGAAATTCCGATCGGCAAAAATATTTCGAGGGGATCAATTTGCGCCGTCCGGAAATCGTTAATTATCTGAATTATAAAATTGGTGTATTTGAAATAGCCCAGCATTCCAAGATTAACTATAACTGCCAGCGCAAGCACCAGCCGCTTCTTAGTAAAATTCTCCGTTATACCGATCCATTTACCGAATAAGAAATTCGCTATTGCCGAAACAATAAGAATGGCAAAGTAGAATCCCGCTGCTTTGTAATAAAAGTAAAGCGAGAAAAGTATGATTAGGAAGAGTCTTGCATTCTTATTCCTGTTGAGGATGTTGTAAAAAACAAGAAAGACAAAGAACAGAATTAAAAAGAGACTTGTGCTGAATATGAGCGGATCGTTTTGATCGTACTTTAATATTGAGAAGAGATTTTCCCAGCTGATGTTTAAAGCCATAAGCAGTTAGTTTTGTAATTTATAAGAAATGAAACGCTTCCCGCGCACATAACTTCTAAAGTTGAAATGCTGAAATTCTTTCAACCGAAATGCAGGCGTTTCCTGTTAATTACTTACCGAGTTTTGAATCTACCAGCTTTTGAAGGTCGCCTACGTTTTTAAGACGAAGCACTTCATAGCTTTTAAATTTTACGTTGAAGTTTTTTTCAACGGCAAGAATGATGTTTACATGATTCAATGAATCCCAACCCGGTACCTGCGGGGCAATGGTTTCGTCCTGCAAATCGAAATCGTCCAGGTTCAATTCTTTTAGTATGACTTTTTTTAATTCCGGTGATATCATTTATCTACTCCAAACTTGTTTGTCTTCGCGACTTTCGATCCGTTCTTTATTTGCTTTTCTGCTTGGCTTACCCGCAGAACTTTTGATCAGCCATCTCGGCGGAACAAGATATACTTTATGAATATTAATATCTATAGCCATGCCGGCTTTCAAAACATTCATCCGAATCTTACTCTTATCCTGATCTGTTTCGGCTTTTGTTTCGGCAACAACGGCAACCTGTTCGGTGCCCATTGCTTCATCCTCTTCGCCGAAGGCAATTACTCTTCCGGGAATTACTCCTTCCGCCTGATTAACAGCATCTTCAATATCTTCCGGATAAATATTCTTACCGGCAACAATAATAATATCTTTTTTCCTGCCGATGACATAATATTCGTTTTCGTGAACGAAGCCGTAATCTCCCGAGAAGTACCATCCGTTTTCAACAACCTCCGCGGTTTTTTCGGGATAGTTCCTGTAGCCGTCGAACATGGAAACAGATTTAATGGATAGCTCTCCAACCAGTCCCGGCCCAATATCTTTTCTTTCGGCATCAACAATACGGACCTGGCAGCCGTCGATTAATTTTCCGGAAGAAACACACACGCGTGTAACAACACTGTCATCGTTTACAAGTTCTACAACGCCGTGAGATAATTTATTTCTGTCAACGACAACTTCTTTGATCTTTGTTCCGGGTTCAACTTGTGTGCATGTCAAAGTAATTTCAGCCATTCCGTAAAGAGCGGTAAGGGCAATTGGATTCAAGCCGTACTTAACATACTTGTCAATAAATTTTGCATGGCTGTCATGGCGCACCGGCTCGCTGGCGTTTATAAATATACGCATGCTTTCAAGAGAGATTTCGCTCAGTTCGTCGTCGTGAATTTTTTCTGCGTAAATATTATACGCAAAGTTAGGAAGCCAGGCCATCGTACCTTTTTCTTTTGTAATTGCTTCGAGCTGAATTATTGGCGCCAGCACCCACTGGAAAGGATCGATTTGAACCGTTGTTACGCCGAAAGCAAGAGGAACATGATACGCACCTATCAAACCCATATCGTGGTAGAGCGGAAGCCAGCTTATTACCTTATCGCTTTCAGTCATCTTCAAAGCTTTGCTGTAATTCTTTACGTGATTAAGTACTGCACGATGAGAAAGCACTACCGGTTTTTGCAAGCCGGTTGTACCTGAAGAATGCTGAAGAAGAAACGGATCGGTATCCTTTATTGCCGCAGAAGCCGCTTCTATATCGGCGTTAATTTTCGGATCGATCTCCGAATCCGTATCCCACTCAAGAGGAAAATAAACAGCTTTAATTGTGCTTCCGGGTTTTTCAATTAACGGGCGAATTAACGGCTCAAGCGTGCGCTCGGTTAAAATGTAATCGAGACCGGAACGCTGGGACATTCCCTCTATCCCTTGCCGGAATTTATCCGGATGCAAGCGCGGATTAGGATAAGCCAATACTGCCGGCAGTGCGCCCGCGCGCGAAATTCCAAGATAGAGCGGGTAAAAATTAGCGTTGTGACGAATAATAACTGCGCAAACTTCTCCGGGCTTAATTCCAATCTCTCTTATTTTACCGGAGAACTTTATTGCTTTCTCGAGAAGACTTTTAAAAGTCCATCTTACCGGGTCTTCGCCGGCAATCCAATGAACAATTGCTTCGCGGTCGGGAATTCTCTTTGCGTTTTTCTCCCATTGCTGCCAAAGAGTTTTTGATTCATCAAACTGGCTGTCGATCATATTCTTTTATATTTGTTGGAAATTATTTGTACAATGATAAAAGAGCATCCGTTAACAACTGGGCAACCTTCTTTGCACCTTGATCGTTAAAATGAATATAATCTTTAAATGCGAGCGGTGGATTTGCGTCGACCCATTTAGGCATCGAGTTCTCGCCGCCCATCGCATCGAACAAACTCCATATAGCTACGTCGGCCTGCTTGGCAATATTTTTTTGAGCGTCAAGCAATTTTAAAATTGTTGGATCGGTAACAAAGTTGGAGCCGCGTTTCATCGATTTATCGTGAACCGAAATCATAAGAATACTTGTCTTGGGAAAAGCCTGCTTGAAATGATTGATTACCTTAACCATTTCTCTTTCGTACCAGCTGTAGTCGGTGCTGCGCGTTCCGGCGATGTTCAAACCAAATTCAAGAATGATTAGTTTGTAATCAAGATATTTCGAAAAATTTTTTAAAATATTTTCGTCAAGCGAACCGAGGTCCACGCCCGTATTGCCGCGGAGCGGAAGATTATCTACATAAACGCCTGGACCATTTTCCAAACTTACGCCGTAAAAGTACGCTTGATCTGCCGTAGGAAATTCAATGCGAATCGATCTTGCGCTGCCGGAAGGTTTCATAATAAGTTCCTGAATTCCCGAACCGGGTTTTAAGGTTGCAGTTTGTTTTGCGCCGCCGTCAAATGAATAATAGATTTGAGAACTTTTTGCGTTGGCATAAAATAATTTTGCTACCGTGAAATCTCTCAGATACCTCTTAGCCGTTGTAGTTTCGTATTGAACCCACGCATTGCCTTTGGGAACATTACACTCTCCGCTTATGCCCAGCGGAAGTCCTTTTGGATTGCTGGTATAAAGAGCGCCGCTTTCCCAGTTGCTGGAGAATGTATGCTTTGTAGTCATTCTAAAAGTAATATCCTGGGAAACAATGCCAAGCCAACCAACTCCGTTGCCGCCGAATTTGCTTTGCAATGCTTCGCGAATATCCGATGTAATTAAATCGCCTTCAATAGCGCTGTCGCCGTAATGAGCAATTCGAACCGGTTTCGTCTTGGCATTTTTCAATGCGTCAAAAAAGTAACTAAGTTGTTTTGTATTGCCGGTTATAGGAACCTGTTTACCCTGGACGGTAACGTAGATTGCGTCGTAATCGGATTTGTTTCCGGGTGTGTCTGAAAGATTGGAATGATTATCAAACAAGTTCAAAAAATTGAAAGAAGCTTCCAGCGGTTTAACGTTCGAGAATTTATCCTGCAAATAATTCATTTGCTCGGTGCTGTCTGGGGTTGCCTTTATATCCGAAAAGATATCAACATTTCTAAATTGAATGCCGCCTACCTGGTAATCCAACTTGATAAATGAAAGAGCATATAAGATTGCAATTGTAATTCCCATGATAAACAGCGGTTGTCTTACTTTGTTTTGGTTATCCATTTGTTCCTCTTAACCTTTCCTTAAATTGTAACAATTCTATACTAATGTACTAATTTACCGATTGAATGGTTTCAAAAAAATACTTCCGACCGTAACCGATTTGATTATTAACGCCGGATTAAATTCTGTGTTTAGCAAGAACACTTTCAACTTCTTCCGCCCAAATTTTAAAAGCTTGCGCCTTAAAATGAATTCCGTCTATAGTAAGTTCCGGCCTCATGAATCCGTCTTTTGTGGCAATCTTTGAAACAAGATCGATGTAATCTATGTTGTTCCGCTTTGCGTAATCCGAAAGCAATTTATTTAACTTGTCAATTTCCCGGTTGCGTCCGAAATTCGATTCCGGTTTTAAACCAAAACTTTTTCCGTAATCTTTTGCGGCGTACGTGGTGGATTGAATTACCGGAATAATTTTATGGGCTTTCAAACCCTCAATAATTCTTACGTAAGTTCTAAAAATATCTTCGACAGGTTCCCAGTTATAAACGTCGTTAACACCGCCTTCGATAAAAACAATTTTAGGATTGAGCTTATAAACATAATTCATACGCGATGCAAAACCGTCAAGTCCGTCGCCGGGAATTCCTCTTTCTACCACGTCAGGTCTTCCAAGCAGTTCA
>JAKAHQ010000087.1:0-3461 GCA_021814855.1 Bacteroidota bacterium
CGACAGATTAAAATATGATCAGGTAAGATTACTGGATTATGTTAAGAACGGCGGAACTGTGGTTGTTCAATATCAAATTCCTTACGGATTGCTAATTCCCGAAATTGGTCCGTATCCTTTCAAACTTTCCCAAGATAGAATTACGGACGAAGATGCCAAGCTAAATTTTGTTAATCCTTCTCAGCAGCTTTTGAATTTTCCAAATAAAATTACAGAGAAAGATTTCGACGGATGGATTCAAGAGCGTGGTTTATATTTTGCAAACGAATGGGATAATAAATATGAACCGATTCTTAGCGGTCACGATCCCGGTGAAAAAGATTTAGAAGGCGGTATGCTTTTTACTAAATACGGTAAAGGAGTTTATATTTATTCAGGTTATGATTGGTTCCGAGAACTGCCTGCCGGTGTTCCCGGGGCGTTTAGAATTTTTGCCAACATGATTTCAGCCGGAAAGTATAATGGATCAGCAGCAAATTAAAATTGAAGAAACAGTTGAAGATAAACCGCCGATTCTAAAATCATGGAATAGTTTGTATGCGTTAGTATTTATAAATCTTGTTGTGCTGGTTGTTTTGTTTTATCTTTTTACTGAATACTTCAGTTAAATAACCGGAGATAGATGAGTCTAATTGATTGGGTAATCCTTATTGGCTTTATTGCTTTCGTTGTGGTTTACGGTATAATAAAAACCCGCGGAAAGAAAGATATTAATGATTATCTTCTTGCCAATCGATCAACTCCTTGGTACACGGTTACTCTATCCATAATGGCAACGCAGGCAAGCGCAATTACATTTCTCTCAACTCCAGGTCAAGCTTTTGCAGATGGTATGAGGTTTGTCCAATTCTATCTTGGTCTTCCGATAGCAATGATAATTCTTTCAATCACAGCCGTCCCAATTTTTCATAGGTTAAAAGTATTTACAGCTTATGAATATCTCGAACAAAGATTTGATCTTAAGAACCGGGCTCTCGGAAGCATTTTATTTCTCATTCAAAGAGGATTAGCAACAAGTTTTACAATACTGGCTCCTGCGCTCGTCATTTCTGTTTTGTTGGGATGGGATATTCATCTTACAGTTATTGTTACCGGAATTTTAGTAATCCTTTATACTACTTCCGGCGGAACAGATGCAGTAAATAAAACGCACATACTTCAGATGAGTATAATTTTTATAGGAATGGTTGCTGCTTTTTTTATGATAGTCCATTCCTTACCACCGGATATTTCGCTGCTCGATGCAACCAAGGTAGCCGGCAAGATGAATAAGCTCAACGTGATTACTTTCGATTTCGATTTGAAAGACAGATATAATTTTTGGTCGGGGCTTATCGGCGGAACATTTTTAGCTTTATCATACTTTGGAACAGATCAATCGCAGGTACAGCGCTACCTTGCCGGAAGATCGATCTCGGAAAGCCGCATGGGACTACTTGCAAACGGCATAATAAAAATTCCTATGCAGTTCGGAATTTTATTTTTAGGCGCGATGGTCTTTGTGTTTTACCAGTTTGTTACCCCGCCGTTATTTTTCAATCCTGTTGAAGCAAATAAAGTGAAGACTAGCGTTTACGGTGAGGAATATAAAAAATTGGAGAATTCGTTTTCGGAAATCCATTCGGGAATGGAACACAATTTACGGCAAATGATCGCAGCCGAGAAAAATAATCATCAAGAACAATTTAACAACTCGCTTGCAAATATTCATCAGGCTCAAAAGCAAGAAGATGAAATAAAATTTAAGGCGAAAGATCTGATGAAGCAAGCTAATCCGGGTGCTGATACAAATGATGTTAACTATGTCTTTCTAAGTTTTGTTATAAATTTTTTACCGGCGGGATTAATCGGTTTAATTTTGGCGGCAATATTTTCTGCCTCAATGTCTTCCACATCTGCAGCGCTCAACTCTTTAGCTTCAACTACCGTGATTGACATTTATAAACGGTTAATAAAACCTTCTGCCTCGGAAAGACATTATTTGATTGCCTCCAAACTCGCCACGGTGTTCTGGGGTTTTTTTGCAATCGGTTTTGCAACTATTGCAAACCGCATGGGCACGTTGGTAGAAGCCGTTAATATACTCGGCTCTATCTTCTACGGCACTATTCTAGGAATTTTTTTAATAGCGTTTTACTTCAGGAGAATTGGAGGAAGCGCAACGTTTTACTCTGCGGTATTTGCGGAACTGTTTGTCATATTGTGTTATGCTTTCACTGAAATACCTTATCTCTGGTATAATGTTATTGGTTGTGTAATTCTCATTGTTCTTGCGCATATTCTCAATCCGTTTTTTAGTCGGAAATCTCAGGTCCAAACGCTGTAATTATCCTATGTTTAAATTTTACCCCATAATTATAAAGTCATTCTGATCCATCCGATAGCGTTTTTTTAATTAATAATATTTTGATACAAATAAAAACTTGCATTATCTTTAAATCGATTTTAATAAGTTGTTGCATTATAATCGACTCATCCTGTAACTGAAAAGCATCAGTAATTTTATTGGCTCGGAAAGTGACAAAGTTTTTAGACGTCCAAATGAAAATCCGACTATGCCGTATAATTTGTTCCAAGAAGATTGCATTAACTGAATTTATAAATCAAATAAACTAGCGAGGACTTTATGAGCAAAGAAGTGGCAAAGCTCCCATTGCGCGAAAAAATAGGTTACGGATTTGGCGACCTGGCTTCCGTTCTATTCTGGCAGACTATTATGGTGTACTTGTTATTTTTCTATACCGATGTATTTGGTCTAACTGCTGCCGCTGCCGGTATTATGTTTTTTGTCTCAAGAATTTTGGACGCTTTTTTTGATGTGGCAATTGGTATGACTGCCGACAGAACTAAAAGTCGATGGGGAAAATTTAGACCGTACATTCTGTGGGGAGCGGCCCCGCTAGCAATCTCTGCCGTACTTGCGTTTACAACTCCTAATTTTGGAGATACCTTAAAACTCGTTTATGCCTACATCACTTTTATTCTCTTTATGTTTTTGTATTCAACGGTTAATATACCGTACACAGCTTTGCTTGGAGTAATAAGCGGGGATCCGGTTGAAAGAACCAGCGCGGCTTCATTCAAATTTGTAGGCGCTTATTTAGCGGGCTTTATTGTTTCTGCTACAGCTCTTCCTTTTGCAACATATTTCGGCAACGGCAACCAAGGTAAGGGTTGGCAACTGACAATGATCATTTATGGAGTCGCTGCCATCGTCTTTTTCTTAATTACATTCCTTTCTACCCACGAACGAATACAACCGATTGCCAAAGAAAAAACCTCGATTAAAAATGATCTAAAAGATCTCTCAAAGAATAAACCGTGGATAATTTTGTTTACCATAACAATCCTAATCATTTTATTCGTCTGCATCCGTCTGAGCGTTACAGCTCATTACTTCAAATATTACGTTGGCGAACAAGAAGTCAACCTGTTTGGCTCGAGTCCGCAGTGGGGCCTCG
>JAKAHQ010000087.1:3471-7212 GCA_021814855.1 Bacteroidota bacterium
GACTCATAAATGGGGATTCGAAGTTTTGGCTTCGGCGTTTAATACAGTAGGGCAGGCATTCTCCTTAATAGGCGTATTGCTTGTTCCTTGGTTTACTAAAATTGCCGGTCGAAAGAAAGCGCTGATAATTCTTACAGTCGCAGCTATAATTTGCACGGGGGCTTTCTATTTCTTTAAACCAACCGATTTGGTCTTGATGTTTGTATTTCAAATAATTGGATCATTAACCGGCGGACCGATATCGACATTGTTGTGGGTTATGTATGCGGATACAGCAGATTATTCCGAATGGAAAACCGGAAGAAGAGCTACCGGACTTGTATTCTCTGCGTCGATTATGTCCAACAAACTTGGCTGGGCAATTGGAAGTATGATTGCAGGATTGATTCTTGCATCAACGGGATTTGTAGCTAATGTTACGCAAAATATGAATGTAGAGCACGGGTTAGTCAATATGATGAGCATAATACCTTCTGTTGCAGGCGTAATTGCTTTGGTTCTGCTTATTTTCTTATACAAACTGGATGAGCCAACGATGACAAAAGTAAAGGCCGAACTTGAAGAAAGAAGATTGGCAAGCGGTGAAGGAACTGTCACAGCTTAAAATAACTTGATTAATTGAAAACCAGAACCACCTTTTATGGTGGTTCTTTTATAATGCTTAGATTAATATTTTATTGAATTACCATTTGGAGGAGATGAAAATGCAGTTTGGATATTTCGACGATAAGAACAAAGAATATGTCATTGAAAAACCCGACACGCCGAAATCGTGGAGTAATTATTTGGGATCGACGGAGTACGGGGCAATAATTACAAACAATGCCGGCGGATACAGCTTTTACAAATCGGCCGCCCAAGGAAGATTCATGCGGCTTAAATTTAATAACATTCCTATGGATCAGCCCGGGCGTTACATTTATCTGTACGATAAAGACAGCAAAGATTTTTGGTCAACTTCCTGGCAGCCGGTAGGAAAACCTTTGAGCAAATTTAAATCCGAGTGCCGCCACGGCTCGGCTTACACAAAAATTTCTTCCGAGTATTCGGAGATTAAAACAGAGACGCTTTATTTCGTTCCGCTTGGCAAAACTTATGAGTGCTGGCTGCTTAAAGTTGCCAACAACGATAAGGAGAAAAGAAATTTAAGTTTGTTCACCTATGTTGAATACACCAACAACTGGAACCAGGCCCAGGATCAGAACAATCTTCAGTACTCGCAATATATTATGAAGATGGATGTTGTTGATAATATAATTGATCACGGTACGAATGTTTATATGCCTACTAATCCGGATCATTTTGAAGACGATGGGCAAAGCCGGCATACTTTTCTAGCAATTACCGGCGCCGCAGTAAAAGGTTTTGATACGGATAGAGATACATTTCTTGGAACTTACAATACTTATGCAAATCCAATTGTTGTTCAGAAAGGAAAGTGTAAAAACTCAATTGCAGTTGGCGATAACGGCTGCGGTACACTACAAGTAGATATTGAACTTAAACCCGGCGAAGAAAAAGAATTAGTGGTACTGATGGGAATAGGAATGGCAGCGGTAGAAGGCAAGCAGGCTGTTAGTGAATTGGGTGATCCTTATAAGGTAAAGATGGAATATGAGAAAGTTAAAAAGTACTGGCATTCAAGAATTGAAGGCCTGTCGGTTGAGACGCCGGATAAAGAATTCAACAGCATGTTCAATATGTGGAATCCGTACAATAATTTGATGACGTTCGCATGGTCGCGTGCGGCAAGCTTAATTTACAGCGGTGAACGTGATGGACTCGGTTATAGAGATACGGTTCAAGATATGCTTGGAGTAATTCATACAATACCTGGTGATGTTCAAGAACGTCTCGAACTTATGATCACCGGCCAGGTATCTAACGGCGGAGCCATGCCGGTTGTAAAACCATTCGCTCATAATCCGGGGAATGAAAAAGCTCCTGCTGATAAAGAATACCGTTCTGATGATTGCATGTGGCTGTTCAATACCATTCCTGCTTTTGTAAAAGAAACCGGCGACATTTTGTTTTACGATAGAGTTTTACCTTATGCAGATAAAGGCGAAGATACCGTGTTCGGTCACATGAAGCGCGCGATTCAATTTAATCTCGATCACTCAGGCAAACACGGATTTCCATGCGGCTTATCTGCCGATTGGAACGACTGCCTTGTGCTTGGCTTCGACGGCGAAACTACCTTCGTAGCATTCCAATTAAGGTATGCGCTAAAAACCTACATTGAAATTGCCGGGATGCTCAATAAATCCGATGAAGTTAAATGGGCCGAAGCTCATCTTAAAACTCTTGATAATAATTTGGAGAAATATGCATGGGACGGAGATTGGTATTTACGTGCGTATCGTGCAGACGGTTTGAAGTTCGGATCGAAGGAGAACGACGAGGCATCCATATTCCTTGAACCTCAGCCGTGGGCGGTAATAAGCGGGCATACCAATCATGAACAATCCGTTAAACTTCTGGACGTTGTTAAAAAGCGTCTTTCAACAGATTACGGTTTGATGATCAACGATCCGCCTGTGGAGAAAACCGATCCTCATGTAATCAAATCCCGTCTATTCAATAAAGGAATGAAAGAGAACGCTTCGATCTTTCAACATACTCAAAGCTGGGCAATCATTGCTGAAACATTGGTGGGAAGAGGAAATCAAGCTTACGATTACTACAGAAAATTTATGCCCTCGGCTTATAACACTAAAGCCGAACTTCGTCAAACGGAACCTTATGTTTACGCTCAATTCACTTGCAGTAAATATAGCCCTCGATACGGTTCATCAAGATTGCCGTGGTTAAGCGGAACGGCTTCGTGGGCTTATTATACAGCCGCGCAATTCATTCTCGGCATACAACCGGATTATACCGGATTAAAAATTGATCCGTGCATTCCTTCCGATTGGAAAGAGGTAAAGGTGAATAGAATTTTCAGAGGAAAGAAATTCAGCATTGGCATCAAAAATAATTCCGGTTCTCAAAAGGGAGTAAAGAAGATTACTGTCAACGGAAACGATATCGTTGGAAATTTAATCCCGCTGAATGTAATGAAAAAAAATAACGATGTAATTGTTGAGATATAATTAAATAAACAATAATAAATTGAAGGATACAAAGATGAGCAGCATGATAATCGGCGATGCATTGCCTAACATTCCCTGGGAAGAAAAACCGAAAGGCAGTATTGATGTTATGTGGAGGTTCAGCGGCAATCCCATTTTAGATTGGAACCCGATACCAAAAGCCGCGCGCATTTTTAACAGCGCCGTTCTACCGGTTGATGGAAAGTTTGTCGGCGCTTTCCGAGCTGATCAAAAAAACGGAAGAGCTACTTTGTTCTTCGGAAGAAGCGATGACGGAATTAAGTGGAATATCGGACCGGATCCGATTAACTGGGTTGATGAAAACGGAAATCCAAATCCAATCAGTTACGGTTACGATCCAAGATTTGTAAAGATTGAAGACACTTACTACATCGTTTGGTGCGACGATATGCACGGCGCATCAATTGGGTTAGGAAGAACAAATGATTTCAAAAAATTTGTTAGAATGTCGAATCCATTTATGCCTTATAATCGTAATGGCGTTTTATTTCCAAGAAAAATAAATGGGAAGTATATGATGTACAGCCGTCCAAGCGACAGCGGTCATACACCATTTGGAAATATTTACATCAGCGAGAGTCCCGATCTTGTTAATTGGGGCAAACATAGATTCGTAATGGGTAAC
>JAKAHQ010000088.1 GCA_021814855.1 Bacteroidota bacterium
GTATACCGGTAATTTTTCACGAGGAATGCCTGCATGGTTTAGCAGGTAAGGATGCAACAAGCTATCCTCAGCCGATTGGCTTGGCTTCAACTTTTAATCCGGAACTTTTAGAAAAAATTTATTCCGCCGTTGCCGAAGATGCACGATCGAGAGGAGCCCACCAGGCCCTTACCCCGGTTGTTGATGTAGCGAGGGATCCGCGATGGGGAAGAGTTGAAGAAACTTTCGGAGAAGATCCGTACCTTGTTACTCAAATGGGTATTGCCGCTGTTAAAGGGCTTCAAGGCGACGGTAATTTTAAAGATAAAAAAAATGTTATCGCTACTTTAAAACATTTTGCCGCGCACGGTCAGCCGGAGTCCGGCTCAAATTGCGGTCCTGCAAACTTTTCCGAAAGAGTACTCCGCGATGTATTCCTCTATCCATTTAGACAAGCAATTCAAAAAGGAAAAGTTCTCAGCGTAATGGCTTCTTATAATGAAATTGACGGCGTGCCGTCGCATGCAAATAAGTGGCTGTTGAAAAATATCCTTCGCGATGAATGGGGTTTTAAAGGATTTGTAGTTTCGGATTATTACGCAATTACCGAGTTGAATCACAGAGAGGATACGGTAAGCCACGGCCTGGCTGCAGATAAAAAAGAAGCGGCGCTTCTTTCCGTGAATGCCGGCGTTAATATAGAACTTCCTGATTACGATTGTTACCCATTCTTGATAGAACTTGTAAACGAAGGCAGATTGGATGAGGCAGTGATTGATGAATTAGTTTCGCACCTGCTCTATTATAAATTTAAAATCGGGTTGTTTGATGACCCTTATGTCTCCCTTGATTACAAAACATGTAACGATAAAATAGAACGAGATAGAGAACTTGCTCTTGCTGCCGCACGGCAAACAATTACATTGTTAAAAAACAGCAATGATCTTTTGCCTCTAAATCCAAAGAAGAAAAAAACTTTAGCTGTGATCGGTCCGAATGCAGATCGCAGAATGCTTGGCGGTTACAGCGGCAAACCAAAATATTATACAAGTGTGCTCGAAGGAATTAAACAAAAAGTTGGCGACACTTATGAAATTTTATACAGCGAGGGATGCAGGATAACGGTTGACGGCTCCTGGGAAGAAGACATTGTTCTTTTTCCAAACCGCGAAGATGACTTAATCTCAATAGCCAACGCCGTTGAGGTTGCCAAGCGTTCGGATGTTGTAATTCTTGCTCTTGGGGATAACGAGCAGACTTCTCGCGAAGCATGGAGTAAAGTTCATCTTGGCGATAGGGCTAACCTCGATCTGTTCGGAATGCAGAATGAATTGTTTAATGCCGTAATGGAATTAGGAAAGCCCGTAATTGTAATTTTGTTCAATGGTCGCCCCATTTCCATAAATAATATTAAAGATAATGCCGATGCGATACTTGAATGCTGGTACCTTGGTCAAGAAACGGGACAAGCAATTGCCGATGTGTTATTCGGCCTAATTAATCCTTCCGGCAAATTACCTATTTCGATTCCAAGATCTGCCGGACACATTCCTTGCCATTATAATTATAAACCCTCGGCACGCAGAGGATATCTATTCGATGATATTACTTCGTTGTTTCCGTTCGGCTACGGATTAAGTTATACAAAATTCGAAATTACCAATCCAAGATTCGAAAAAGAAATTATCACCAAGGATCAAACTGCTGTTTTATCAGTCGATGTAAAGAATACCGGCAAGTACGAAGGGGAAGAAGTTGTTCAACTTTATATTCGCGATATAATTAGTTCCGTTACCAGGCCAGTTAAAGAATTGAAAGGATTTAAAAAAGTAAATTTAAAACCCGGCGAGACCAAAACAATCGAAATGAAAATTGAGCCCGAACTGTTGGCCTTTACAAATATCGATATGGAGTTCGTTGTTGAACCCGGTGATTTTGAAATTATGGTTGGCAATTCATCTAAAGACGAAGATCTGATAAAGCTTGTACTAAAAGTTATTTAGTTGTTGTTTTTTGCATTACTCAAATTGTGATTTAGTTTATTGTACATAGATGTGATTTTCGGTTAGAAACACAAAATAATTTTGAGGTGATTTTTGCAGACAGCTTCAGAAAAACTTCCAGTTAAAGAAAAAATCGGTTATGCCTTAGGCGATACTGCAGCTAACCTTATTTTTCAAACCATGATAATGTTTCAGCTTGTGTTTTATACCGATACTTTTGGTATAACAGCAATTGCAGCAGGAACCTTGTTAGTAGTCGTTAGAATTTTTGATGCGGTCTTTGATCCTGTAATGGGAATTGTAGCCGATAAAACAAACACACGTTGGGGCAAATTCCGTCCTTGGGTATTATGGACTGCTGTTCCTTTTGGAATAATGGGATTTTTAACATTTATCACACCGGGTTTCGATTCTGTTGGTAAACTTATTTACGCATATATTACTTACATTTTGTTAATGATGATCTACTCTGCAAATAACCTGCCTTATTCTGCATTAAGCGGAGTTATGACCGGTGATTTGGGAGAAAGAACAAGTCTTTCGCAATATAGATTTGTTTTTGCAATGATAGCTCAGTTAATTATTCAAGGTTTGGCGTTGCCCATGGTTCATTACTTTGGCGGTACCGATAGCGCCAAAGGATACCAATTTACAATGGGTATTTTCTCTGCGCTTGCGGTTGTTTTATTCTTTATAACATTTTCCACAACTAAAGAAAGAATTCAACCGGCTCCTACCCAAAAATCTTCCGTCAGGGAACATTTTGGCGATCTGCTTAAAAACGGACCATGGCTTGCAATGTTTGTACTTACGGTAATTTTATTTATTACGCTTGCCATGAGGGGAAGTGTTGTGTTATACTATTTTAAATATTATGTCAAGCAGGAAGATCTTTTCAGTTTGTTTAACGTATTTGGCACTGTTGCAACCATTATTGGAATTTTCTTCTCTAAAGGTTTGGCCATGCGTTACGGCAAACGAAATGTTTTCATCGGCGGACTTTTTGTCACAGCAATATTTACATCCCTGTTTGTTTTTATACCGCCGGCAGCCGTAACAATTATGTTCGTTACGGAAATTCTAAGACAGTTTGCTTATGGATTTACAATACCGTTGTTGTGGGCTATGATGGCCGACGTAGCTGATTATTCGGAATGGAAAAACGGAAGACGCGCTACAGGAATTATTTTCTCTGCGATTGTTTTCGGGTTAAAAGCCGGGTTAGGTTTCGGCGGCGCTATTACAGGTTATATGCTTTCGCTTTACGGCTATATACCGAATGCAATTCAAAGCGAGAGTGCATTAAACGGTATCCGGTTCACAATGAGCATTTTCCCGGCATTGACGTTTGCTATTTGCGCTGTTTGTCTTTTCTTCTATAAAATAAACAAAGAAGCCGAAATAAAAATTACTGACGAACTGGCTCAAAGAAGAAAAGAATTCCAGTATGCATAGCCGTCACATTAAGAATTGAATTGAAAATGAAATAAAGAATTGTTGAGAAAAAATAATTGAATTGGACGGATTGAAAGAGAGAATTATTATTTAGGAGGAGAGCAATAAAATATTAGCATTCAGTTAGCAGCATTAAATTAAAATTTGGTGGAAAAGTTTTGTTTAGTAGCTGCTGTAATTTAATAGAATTAACTATTGAGGAGCCATTCTATGAAAGTATTTTTCACGAGGAAGATATTCGTACTGGGCATTCTGTTCTTTATAACAAGCAGAATCCTGGGACAGGTTACATTGCAAGGAATTGTAGTTGATTCTTTAACTCAAGAACCTTTGATTGGGGCAAGTGTATTTCTTATGGGAACCTCTTACGGTTCGGCTACGAATCTAAACGGCGAGTATAAGATTCCCAATATACCGGACGGACATTATAGACTCCGGATTTCCTACATAGGTTACCTAACCAAAACAATGAGTATTCAACTAAGCGGCACAAAGACAATTGAATTATTTGTCCAGATGGAGACCGGTAAAATTGAAGGTAAGACCATTGTAGTTACTGCCCAGGCGCAGGGGCAGATTGCGGCAATTCAGCAGCAATTAACATCGGATAAAATAGTCAATGTAGTTTCCGAAAAAAGAATTCAAGAGTTGCCGGATTTTAATGCAGCTCAGGCAATTTCACGTCTGCCCGGTATATCTACTCTTTCAAGTTCGGGAGAAGCAAATAAAATTGTTATCCGTGGTTTAGCACCGCAATTTAACCAGGTTACTATCGGCGGTGTTTCGCTTGCATCTACCGGAAGCGCGCAAATTGGTGTTGCATCTCAAGGCGGCACGGCAGGTAATATCTATAACGATCGAAGCGTTGACCTTTCAATGATTTCTCCTTATATGTTGAAAAACATTGCTGTCTATAAATCATTGACGCCGGACTTAAACGCGGATGCTATTGGCGGTGTTGTTAACATGGAACTAAGAGAAGCCCCGTCCGAACTCCACACCGATTTATTATGGCAATCCGGTTACACAGCAAAAAGTAAAACGTATAGCAATTTTAGAGCAGTGGGCTCCATAAGCAAGCGTTTCTTTGATGATCTTCTTGGTATTTATGCGTTGGGTAATATAGAAAGTTATGATCGTAATGCAGATAACATGAACGCCTCTTATTTCGTTACGGATTCCAAACATATCGGCTCTAATGGTTATTTACCCGTTAGAGTTTCTACTGTTACACTTAATAGGCACGTGGAAACCAGAAAACGTTACGGCGTTAATTTAATTCTCGATTACCGTTTACCATCTGGCTCTATTAAGTCGGTGAATATGTACAGCCGTCTCCGCTCCGACTATAAAGATTATAATACTGGCTTCAATTACCAGACTAATGATCTAAGCTTCGCATTTAGGGGAGGAGTAAACGATGTTGATGTTGCGCTGAACAGTTTAAATTTTACAAACGATTTCGGATTTATGTCCGCAGATATAAATATTGCAAATAGTTATTCGCGAAATCATTTGCCTGCAGCACCCGATTTTCAGTTTACTCAGACGAGAGGCGTAGGAACTTCTACAGTAAATACTACTCCTGAAAATTTATTGTACCTTATTGGTTTTGGTGGTCCCTCTAACACCTTCTTAAGCAGTTTAGGATTGTACAGTTCCGATTATAAAGAAAACAACCAGTCGTATAAAGCAAATTTTAAATTCCCGTACAATCTGGGAGATATGTTTACGGGATACTTTAAGACCGGCGGTGAGTTTGACTACAGACAACATAATAATGCTCAAAATACACCTTATGCATCTGTAGGCGGAACTTCTACAATTCAAACAGCAATGAATAACAGCATTCTGCAACAATGGCCGAATATAGTTTTTAATGCCGGATTAAATAGGTTTCCTGCCACAAGTCTCGGTTCTCTTGAAAGTGCCGGTTTTCTTGATAACAAATTCGGTCCTGTACTTTGGACTCCGAACGTAGGTTTGTTGACGGATATAACAAACTTCTTATCTGCCAATCCTTCATTCAGCGCGGACAGCGCCACTGCTGTTCAGCCGGGCGGTTGGTTTAACGGTTTGTTCCAAAAACTTGCCAACACTTATAAATACATTGAAAGATACTATGCTTTTTATGCTATGTCGGAGATTAACTATGAAAATTTAATGATCGTAGGCGGTGTCCGCTATGAAAAAGTAAATTCTTTATACGAAGCATGGAATTTGAAAGACGGACGCGACACCAAAACCCAGCAGGCTTTCCTTGTTACAACATACCCGAAAAATGAATTTTGGCTTCCGATGGTTCAAGCAAGGTATAAAGTAACGGATTGGTTCGATATACGTTACTCGTATACTCAAACTCTAGCTAGGCCAGATTATCACCAGTTATCTCCGCACTTTACTATCGGCTATTCGCGTAACTCAGTTGTTGCCGGAAACCCGAATCTTAAACCCGCGCAAGCGTACAACCACGATGTTAATTTTACTTTTCATACTAACGAACTCGGATTGTTTTCCATCGGCGGTTTTTATAAAACTATAAAGAATTTTACTTATGGTACCTCGTACGCATTATACAACAATGCGCCTGAAGGATTTCATGTTATTAACGACTATGTTATCGCCGGAACAGCGCCATTAAGCGGTGCCACATTATATACCTATGTCAACTCACCATATCTTGCCTATGTTAAAGGTGTAGAAATTGATTTCCAGACAAGATTATGGTATCTGCCTTCTCCTTTAGATGGAATTGTACTTGGCATTAATTATACTCACATTAAATCTCAAGCTACATATCCATGGTTAGACAGTAGGACTACATTTATTCCTCCGAGATCAACAGTTACTTCAGTTTTTGACAGCACTCGTACCGGACGTTTAGTTTGGCAGCCCGACGATATTTTAAATACTTATATTGGCTACGATTACAAAGGATTTTCAACCCGTGTTTCATTTATTTTCCAGGGAAATTCTGTAAGCGGAGTCGGAAATTTTACAGAACAAGACGGTTTCACACGAGACTATTTCAGAATGGACGCCTCGGTTAGACAAGTATTACCTTGGTATTCAATTGAATTGTATTTGGATATAAACAATCTAAACAGCAGGTCAAACGTCTCGGCTCAAAAATCAATTGAAGGATTTACAAACGAACAAAATTATGGTCTAACGGCAAATTTGGGAGTTAGATATAGATTATAAAGAGCAATAAATAAATTAAATACATTTTGATTTGATGAGTTTTCTTTTATTCAAATAATTTCTTAACAAATAATGTTCAGGAGGCTGAAACATGAGACATATTTTAACAATTCTGTTTATTTCAGTAATTGTATCAGTGACTCTGTTTGCCCAGCAAAAAGATACAGTTAATGTTCCGGACTATTACTCGACAAACGGTACGGAAGGAACATTAAATGATGCAGTTCAGACTGCCATCACTGCTGGCAAATTGTCGAATACAGTTTTTAAACTTTCAAAGTACGGTCTTTATATTCTCACCGGAACAATTACTACACCTGCCGGGGCAACATTTGAAATAGTTGCAGATCCTCCAGGAACTACCCAGCAAGCAGCTCCACCGATGGTTGCGTGGACCGAAAGCACGGCTCCGAATAAGGCTTACCTTTTTGATGTGCCCGGGCAACTTAAGATGAAAAATATCTGGTTGAATTGGTCAGGCGTTGAGGGTACTCGCTTTGCTTCAACCATTCGCGTCGGCGATT
>JAKAHQ010000089.1 GCA_021814855.1 Bacteroidota bacterium
TGCCGATGGGCGTAACATTTCACCGGGCGTTTGATATGACACGTGACTCGTTTGAAGCATTGGAAACATTGATCGGATTGGGAGTCCATAGAATTTTAACTTCTGGGCAAACGTCGTCCGCGTTCGATGGACGGATGCTGATAAAGAAATTAGTCGATAAAGCCGGCGGGAGGATTATTATAATGCCGGGTGGCGGCGTAAACGGTTCAAACGCAAAAAAAATAATTGATGAATGCGGCGTAACGGAAATTCATTCTTCCGCCTCCGAAAAAGTTATGAGTAAAATGATTTTTCGCAACTCCAAAATGTCGATGGGCAAGGGCGGCCCTGCTTCCGAATATGAATGGAGAATTACTTCGGCGGAAAAAATCAAATCCTTGATTGGCGCGGTAAGTTAAATGAGTATGCAACTGAACTTAAATGCAATTTATGCGGTCGAAATTCTTTACGAGGATAAAAATTTAATTGCTGTTAATAAACCCGCCGGGTTAGCTTCCATCGCGGAAAATGATATCGAGAAGGACTCTCTTCACTCGCTGCTTGAAGAAAAGTTGAAACAGAAATTGTTCGTCGTTCATAGGTTGGATAAAGAAGTGAGCGGCGTAATTCTTTACGCTAAGAACGCAGGAACGCACAAACTTCTTAACAAACAGTTTAACGAAAGATCCGTTAAGAAATTTTATATTGCACTGGTTCACGGGATTGTAAAAGAAAATGACGGCCTAATTAAAAAATCGATTCGCGAGTTCGGCTCCGGCAGAATGGGCATCGATGAAAAAAAAGGGAAGAGGAGCGAGACCAGGTATCGTGTGCTTGAACGCTTTAGAGATTTTACTTTACTGGAACTAAATCCCTCAACCGGAAGGCGGCACCAGCTTCGTGTTCATCTTTACAGCATTGGCCATCCTATTGCCGGCGATCTTCGATACGGCGACAAAACAGTTCAGCAAAATTTTTCCAGGATTATGCTTCACGCCAAGAACATCGAATTCAACTTGCCGGAAAACAAAACTGTTGCTGCAGAAGCTCCGGTACCGGATTCCTTTCTTCAGATTATCAATAATGTGAAATTGTAGATCAATAATATCGAAAGGAATTCAGCATGAAAGAGTTAATCGCAGAGTTTAGAAAAATTATCTATTCGAGCGAGGAAAAATTTTTGAAAGTTTCCGGGGAGGAAAGTAATAACAAGCCCCAGCCTGAAAAATGGTCGTCGAAACAATTACTCGGGCACCTTGTCGATTCCTCGATAAACAATATTGTTCGGTTTATCAACGGACAATTTCGGGAAGATTTTGTTTTCACGGGTTACGACCAGGATAAATGGGTAACGGCTCAACGGTATGACGAAGCCGAATGGGAAATTATTGTGAGCATGTGGAAGAATAACAATCTTCAAATTGCCAATGTGGTTGAGTTTATTCCGGAAGATATTTTCACGAGACCTCACTCAAATCATAATTCAAATTTAATCTCCTTTGTGAAAGTACCAAGAGATAAACCGTTTACCCTTGAATATATTTTTACAGACTATATAGCCCACATGAAGCATCATTTAAACCAGATTTTCAGAATGAATAATCTTGAGGAGATTTAAAGAGAAATAGATTTTATCTTTGCATTGCCTCCAATTCCGGTTCTCTTCTTCAAGCGATTGTAAATTCATTTAAAACGGAAATAGAAATGAAATCGATTAGCAATCTTTCCGGCGAGCAGCTAAGCTGGATTCAACCTAAAGCTACTCATCAATTTTTCGAATTAAGGACTCAGGATGATTTATATGCTGCGCTTAATTTTCCCAAGTCGCACGGCTCGCTTGCGGAGGCTGAATCTGCTGACGGAAAATGGACTTTGAAACGCGTGGGTTTTTTTCATCCCAAGATAACGGTGAGAAATGCCGGGGAAGAAAACGATTACGCTGTATTCGTACCTAATTTGATGGCGACAAGCGGCTCACTTGAATTCTCAAACGGGAAAAAATTTATTTGGCAGTCCTCGAATTTCTGGGCTACAAAGTTTGAATTTAAAAACGAAGCAGGAAATTCGGTTATAGCCTTCAAGTCCGGCATAGATGACCCGAAATTTAAAGACTGGTTTAAAACCCAGGCGCGCGTAGAAATATTATCCACAAAAGAATCCGGCAAAGATATTTCGCTTCTAATCTTGCTCGGCTGGTATTTAATCATTGTTCTTCAAATGGATTCTGCAACCGGCGCAGTTGTTGCCGCAGCAACCTAAGCGCTGCATTAATTTTTCTTAATTAAAAATTTTTAATCCTTCCGGATTAAACCCTGCATTTGCAATCCTTGTCTACTACACAGAAGCAAAAAAAACTAACGGAGGCAACATGAAAAAGATAGTTTTAGGTTTGTTCATTTTAGTGTTTGCCGCTGCCGGCGCATGCGGTCAGACAAAGACACCGCAGATAAATAAAACACAGGTTCGTCAGCACGCAAGAATTCACCAGGGAGTTAAGAGCGGAGAGCTGACTAAAGGCGAAGCCACCAAATTAAGAACCGAACAAAGAAACATTCAGAAAAATAAAGTGCTTGCCAAATCCGACGGAAAAGTAACGCCGGGCGAAAGAAAAATCATCAAAGCAGAACAAAAAAAGGCAAGCAAAGATATTTATAAACTAAAACATAACGCGCGAACGAGATAACCCCCCTCATATAAATAACTCAAGATGCCCCTAAATCCGTCCTTCTTTTTTGCAGGACGGATTTTTTTTGAATCATAAGTGTTTGCGGTTGTAATCCTCTTATCTTTAAGTTTCATAAGCAATAAATGCGGAAATGTTAATGAGAACAAAATTTGTTTTTATACTAATTGTAATTATCAATGCGGCAAATCTTATCAGCGCGCAGGAGGCGGCGGCGCAAAACGATTTTGTTGTTATAAAGAATAAATTAAAAAAATGGGCGGAGTCATTTAATCAGCGTGATTTAAATAAGTTGAAAGAAATTTATGCGGAAGATTTTCTTGCTTCGTATCCAAATCAGCCGAATCAAGATTTAAATCTTACCATGGAAAGTTTTAATCATCTTTTTCAAAATACATTTTTGGAAATGAAAATGAGTTTTAAAGTGCTGGAAATAGAAGCAAGCGGCGATCTCGCTTATGTCCGCCTCGATCAGGTATCCGAGGTAAAACCAAAAATTGCTAAGAAGCCCCAGTACGGTCAGGATACCGGAATTCAAATTTGGAAAAAGCAGGCAAACGGTGATTGGAAAATGAGCCGCTCTGTTATGTTTCCCCTAAGTGTTTCGCCGAATAAAAATTAATTGTTCCTTATTTTAAGATTAGCTGAATTGGTCTTGAGATTTTTTTTGATGGTTTACGGAAAATGATGAAATGAAAATTCTTGCGCTCGAAAAAGAAATTGCCGGAGTAACCGGGAAACAATTCGCTCCCTTTCTTAAAGAAGAGGCAAAGCGGGTGTGGACTCTTCAGCAAGCGGGCGTCATACGCGAAATTTATTTTACCAAAGATTCTCGCGAAGCCGTTTTGATACTCGAATGTAAAGATGAGGCGGAAGCTGAAAATTATTTGAAAACGCTTCCCTTGGTGAGAGAACATTTAATCACTTTTGAAATTAAACCGCTTACAGCTTACGACGGATTTGAACGACTGTTTGAGAGATGACAGCTATGACGAGCCAGGATGTGATTAAAGAATTACAAAAACATTTCAGTCAAAAGAATATTGACGGAATGGCCCGCTTCGGAATTAAATCCGCAAAGGCCTTCGGCGTTAGTTCCCCTGTAATAAAATCCATTGCTAAAAAGATCGGAAAGGATCATAAACTTGCGCTCGAACTTTGGGAAACCGGGTATCTGGAAGCCCGTTCAATCGCGCTTTTTATCGCCGATCCCAATATGGTTACAAAATCGTTGATGAACAAGTGGGTCCGCGATTTTGATTCATGGGCCGTGTGCGACGGAACATGCATGCACCTTTTCGGTTACACTCCTTATGCTTTTGAAAAAGCTTTTGAGTGGTGCGAAAGAAAGGATGAGTATGTGCGCCGCGCAGGTTTTGTTTTAATGGCGGTGCTTGCCGTTCACGATAAACACAGAGACGATAAAGATTTTCTAAAATTCTTTCCTCTAATAAAAAAATATTCCACCGACGAAAGAAACTTTGTTCGGAAAGCGGTTAACTGGGCGCTGCGCCAGATTGGCAAGAGAAATATGTTCCTCAACAAAGAAGCGATTAAAATTGCGGAGGAAATTAGGAAGATCGATTCAAAGCCCGCAAGATGGATTGGCGCCGACGCACTGAGAGAGCTTACAAATCCAAAGACGTACGTTCGCAAAAGGAAATAGTTGCAGTGAAAACTAAGCATCAACTTCCAAATCAATTAACTTGGACGAAACACCGGGAAGCACAGAAAGTTTTCGAGCAAGTTCTTGTTTTTTTTCATCATCGCCGACCAATTCCAGAATTACAAGACCGCTGTCCGAACAATTATCTAAAACGCCGTCGTGAATTCCCAGTCTTGTTTTAATCATGCAACCCCAGCCGGTTAATATCTGCTGAACCTTTACCGCCTCTTCTTTTCTCTTGCCGATAAGAATTAATAAGATAGACTTTTTCATTATATCTCCGGAATGATGGATGTTGCATTCAAACATAGCTATACGCGCCGGATAATTCAATTGAGTATTTGATTCGAACGATATGAGGGTTTTTTTACTTTGGGAAAACCGTTTTTCTAAGAATGATTTTTAAAACAATAAGTTACGGTCTCACATGCCTTAAAAGGAATGAGGGAAAAAAATCAATTGATGTTTTTGGGCAGTGCGCCTCCTGTAAGGTTCATAATGGCATTCTTCATTTCGTCTTCCCGCAAAGGTTTCAAAAGAAAATTTTTGTTGCGGGAATTTTTTATCTGCCTAATTGTGCTTTCATCCGAAAAGGCGGTAATAAAAATAGAGGGCGTTGAATATTTATCCGTTATTATTTCGGCGGCGTCTAATCCGTTCATTTTGCCTTTCAATTTGATATCCATAAGAATAAGACTCGGAAAGGTTTCCTTAGTTAGCTGAATTGCTTTTTCCCCGCTTGCTGCTATACCGCATACTTTGTAGCCCATCATGCTAAGTCTGGTTTGAATTTCAAGAGCCACAATTGCTTCGTCTTCCACAATTAATATTTTTGTTTCGTTAAGAGGGGTCATTCATGCCTCGCGGAGTTGATCGTTAAATATTATTTTAAATTGAGTTCCGTTTTTCCCGGAAACCTCAACGGAGCCGCTTAACTGCTGCACCATGGAGTTTACTATTTTTAACCCGAGAGAATCCGATGTGGCAATGTCGATGTACTCCGAAATGCCAACTCCGTTATCGCGGATGCATAAAATATAAGCATTGTCGGCTGCATGTTCCATCTTAATTTCAATCGCGAAAGGATAATCATCCGGTTTGTGTTTAACCCATTCGGGCGGGAAGGCGTATTTGTAAGCGTTCGTCATTAGCTCGTTAACAATCAGTCCGCATGAAATAGCGCTGTCCAAACTTAATGTTACTTCGTTGATAATCAAGTTTGTTTTGATTGCCAGGCCTGTCCTGTTGAGAGATTTTCCCATATGCTCGAGCAGACTTTTTAAGTACTCCGTAAAATTTATATTGGCAAGATTTTTTGATTGATAAAGTTTTTCGTGAATCAACGCCATCGATTTTATTCTATTCTGGCTGTCTTCAAAAAGATTTAACGTTTCTTCATCCTGTATAGAAAATGATTGAAGGTACAGCAGGCTTGAAATGACTTGAAGATTATTTTTTACCCGGTGGTGAATTTCTTTTAGCAACACTTCCTTTTCTTCCAGCGATGTTTGAACTTTTTCTTCCGCTGTTTTACGTTCTATTATTTCCTGGTTTAATTCCAGAATTGTTTTATCGAGCACCCTGGTTCTTTCTGCAACGTGGGTCTCCAGTATTTTATTCCGGTTCTTAATTTTTCTTGTACGTTCATGCAGTATTAGCGCCGCTGTTAGCAATAATCCAAGAGCCATTAATAATTTAAACCACCATGTTTGGTAAAACGCCGGGACAATAATCAGCTTTATAGAGGCCTCTTTTTCGTCCTTTATTCCGTTGTTGTTTGTGGCTTTAACAATAAATGTATATTCTCCCGGAGGAAGGTTGGTGTACGTTGCGGTGTTTCTCGAACCAATCTCGTTCCACCCTATATCAAAGCCATCAAGTTTGTAACGGAATGTATTCCGTTTGACATCGAAGTAATCCAGCAGCGCAAACTCAAACGTTATAACATCCATGTTGTGCGGTATCTCAACGCTTTTAATTTCGGAAATAGATTCTTTTAAAATACCGTCTTTCGTTATCGATACAGGCTGATTATATATCTTTAAATCCGTGAAGACAACCGGCGAATTCAAAACTTCGTCGTGTATGCTGTCGGGATTAAAATACATTAGTCCGGCAAGACCGAAATAAAGCGTGCCGTCTTTATCTTTAGCAGAAACATTTTGGTTGAACTCAAGGCCTCTCAAACCGTTGCGTTTATTAAAGTTGAAGAAAATTGTTTTTTGCCTGTCGAATTTTGACAGACCTTTGTCCGTCGCAATCCAAAGATAACCGCGGTTGTCTTCTAGAATTCCGTCAATAACATTGCCGGGCAGCCCGTCCTTCTTTGTATAGATTTTTATTTTTCTCGTTTTTTTATCGTAAGAGTTTAATCCGTTGGAAGTACCCATCCAGATTATTCCATCTGAAGATTCAAACAGAGTTAAAACTTTTCTGTCGCTGATGTAATTTTGTGTCGAGGGGTCGTCGAAGAAATTAGTAAAGGTGTTCGTCTTCGGATCGAATTCGCTCGCGCCGCCTCTATCTGTTGCAATCCAAATTTTGCCTTCGGAGTCTTCAAGAACATCCCAGATAAGATCGTTTCTTAAACTGTTTGGATTATGCGGATTAGGCAAGTACCTCGTAAATTTTCCCGTCTTAATGTTTAGATAATTCAACCCCCACCATGTGCCAATCCAAAGATTGCCGTTTCTATCTTCGAATAAAGAAGTAATTCCGTTATTGCTTATTGATGAGGGATTGTTTGCGTTGTACAGATATAATTTAATTTGTCCTGT
>JAKAHQ010000090.1 GCA_021814855.1 Bacteroidota bacterium
ATTCATCGTAAAGCTTCTCGAAATTAATTGAAGAGCTAATTTCCCAACCATAAGTTTTTACGTTTGTAACGTTTTGAACAATCCACGGATCGGAACTAGAACTACGGACCCAGTCGATTAAGTTTTTCCCCTCACGCAGGAAGATGCTTGTATTTGCATCAAATATATTTTTAACCAACGAAAATCCGAGTTCATAATTGGTTGTCTCTTCGTAAGTAAGATTTGGGTTGCCGATGTTTGCCGGACTGACGTAATATAAATCTGTAAATGTCGGGATGCGGAATGCTTTACCTACAGAGCCGTAAATTTTTGTGTGATCGTTAAACCGGTACGCGGCGTCAACGCCCGGCCAAAATTTCCACCCGATGCCGGAATAGTTGTAAGCGAAAATACCGACAGACGAAGAAATATTTTGAGCCGGCTCAAAAACCTGTTCGGCAAAAAATCCTCCCTTGCTGCGTTTATGATTGCCAAGATTGGAACTTGCGATTTCATCCGAACCGATTTCACCGCCGAAAGAAGAAACACCTAAAGATGATTTGACTGATGATTGAATTTCGCCGCCGTATGAATTTGCTTGATGAATATTTCTGTTCCAGTTTGGCCGGTTATGATCGAGGAAGAAATCGTCGTCGTTTCTTCTCCAATAAATCTTAGGTGATAAAGTAACAACATCGGTTTGAATCTCCGCCGTGGCGCTTAAAAGTTTTGTAGTTGTGTGTTCCCATTCGTTTGGAAAAAGATTGCTGTAAAAACTGTTGGCCCCGAATTTCTTATCGTCATATCCGAACATGAGATTAATATTGTCTTTCTTGAAGGTAATATTCTGCTGGAGGAAGAATTTTGTGATATCGAAATCCGTGTTGAATGTGTAGCCGTCCGATTTCTTCTTGGAAAATGTAATTGTATTGCCGGTTATTCCTACCGGGTAGCCCGCGGAAATATTTGTTTCTAATAAATTATGTTCGCCTCCCAGAGCGGAAATATTAAGCGAGGGATAGTGATCTTTTTTGGTGATTATATTTATTGCGCCGCTAAAGGCGTTAGGTCCGTAGATACTCGAACCCTGACCTTTCAATACTTCTATTCGTTCGATGTTTTCGAGTGAGACGGGCAAATTCAAATTGTGGTGAGAAGTTTGCGGATCACTTAATTTTATCCCGTTGATAAGTATAAGAGTTTGATCGGAAGTACCGCCGCGTATGGATACATCGCCTTGCACTCCTTCAACGCCGCGCGATTTTAAATCCACGCTGCCGAGATACTTCAGCAAATCCTGCACGTTATCTGCCGGCAAATTTTGTATTTCTTCCCGATCGATTACAATAACGCTTCTTGCGATATCGGAAAAAGTTAATGGCGCCCGGGAAGCCGAGACGACGATTTCATTCATCTTTACTTCCAGTTCTTGCTGGGCAAAAATGCCGCCGGTTAAAACAACTACGGATGCTATAAGTATATAAATCTTTTTCATTTTGCTTTCTGTTAAGGTTAGACATAAAAAAAGCTCTTCAATAAGAAGAGCTTTATGCAAATAGAAAAAAAGTTAGAGACTAATAATATCGCTGTATATGATAAACGCCATTAGGAGAAGAAGTATAACGAAGCCGGCATTTTGAATTGCGATTTTAGCCTTGAGAGGAAGTTCTTTTCTAAAAATTCCTTCCAGAAGAATGATTACAAAATGACCGCCGTCAAGAACCGGGAAAGGTAAAATATTTATTATAGCCAAACTTAAACTCAGCATTGCAAGGAACAACAAAAACGAAAGCGGACCTTTATCTGCCGATGAAACGGCGTACTGCGCAATTTTAACCGGGCCGCCGAAAACTTGATTGAACGCAACTTTTCCTGTAATAACATTCTTCAGCATCTTAAATGTAAGCGCGGTGTACTGTCCCGCATTTACAAACGCGTGCGTTATAGAACCGAAGAACCCGTAGGTCTGATAAAATATTTTACCTGAATAAGCATAGCTGTGGGCAATGCCAATTTTTCCTTCAACTCCGGGATTGACGACCGTTCTAATTGTATCTTGACCTCTGAGCAGCACTATAGGAATATTTTTTTCTTTGTTGGAAGAGATGATGTCGTTCAGTTGTTTTTGTTCGTCTATTTGTATTCCATTTACGGAAAGAATGAAATCACCGGGTTTTATTTTTGCGTCTTCCGCGGGAGAATTCTTAATTACTTCCACAACCACCGAATGAGCCGGGTAGGGAATCAGCATAAATCCTTTTTGCGAACTCTCGGTAATGTCCTTACGAGGAACCGTTATCGTTTCAACCGATCCGCTCCTTTCAACTTTTACAACCGGGTCTGTAGTTACGTTATCAACTAAAAGATTATCAATAACATCTTCCCAGTTATTAACCTGTTTCCCGTTTATAGAAAGAATTTTATCAAGCGAACGAAAACCGTCTTTTTCGGTTATGCTTCCCTGTTCAACATGACTAATGGTAGTGGTCTCGTAAATTTGTTTTCCTTCGAAGAAATTCATTCCCCAAAAAATTACGAGCGTTAAAAGGAGGTTCATCAAAACGCCGGCGGCAATAACAAAGAGTTTTGGCAAGGTTTTTTTAGCGCGGAATTCATACGGCTGCGGTTCCGCGTTTGCAAATTTAGTATCGAAGCTTTCATCTACCATGCCGGCTATTTTAACGTAGCCGCCTAACGGAAGAAGCGAAAGTCTATAATCGGTATTGCCTTGTCCGTCAAAATCTTTTGGAAGATCGCCGAAAGTAAAACCCGTTAATTTATTCCACCCGAATAATCTTTTTCCGAAACCGATCGCAAAAATATCAACTCGCATCTTCGATAATTTTGCGGCAGCAAAGTGTCCGAACTCATGAACAAAAACCAGAATGCCGACGGTTACTATAAAGTAAACTATATAATCCATCCAAAACCTTAGTATTTATTAGTGAGAAATTTCCTCGTTTTAAAATCGCATTCGATAATCGATGCAAGATCTGCCGGTTTCCGGTTAATAATATTTTCCAACGCGTCGTTAATCATAACAGGAATCTGCGTGAATTTTATTTTACCGTTCAAGAATTTTTCAACCGCAATTTCATTGGCGGCGTTTAGAATGCAGGGGGCTGCGCCGCCGGCTTCAATAACCTCGTATGCCATTTTAAGACAACGAAATTTATTAAAATCCGGTTCAAAAAACGTCAATTTATTAATCTTTTTGAAATCCGTATTTACGCCGCCATATACATACCTTTGAGGGAATGTGATGGCGTATAAAATTGGGAGTTTCATATCCGGTGAACTAAGCTGTGCTTTAATAGAGCCATCGTTAAACTGCACCATCGAGTGAATAACGGATTGAGGATTGATAACAACCTCAATTTTTTCCTTCGTCAAATTAAATAGCCAAAACGCTTCAATAACTTCGAGACCTTTATTCATCATTGTTGCTGAATCGATTGTAATCTTGTTGCCCATTTTCCAATTTGGGTGAGCAAGGGCTTCATCTATTGTTATGCCGTCAAATTCGCTTATATCTTTATGCAGGAACGGGCCCCCTGAAGCGGTAAGAATAATTTTGTTTATCTCTTCTTTGGATTCGCCGACGAGGCATTGAAAAATAGCGCTGTGTTCAGAGTCGATGGGAATGAGTTCTGCATTGTGCTTTTTACATAAATTGATTACAATTTCGCCCGCTGTAACAAGCGTCTCCTTGTTTGCAAGTGCAATTCTTTTATTGAGTTGAATTGCCTCGAGAGTAGGAGCTAATCCAACAAAGCCGACTAATGCGGTTACAAGTATATCGTAGTTATCCCGTTTGGCAATTTCAATCAGTCCTTCTTCGCCGCAAAGACCTTCGCATCTGCCGCTTATTCGATGCTTCAATTCGCGGGCTTTATCTTCATTGCGTACAACAACAGCTTTAGGATGAAACTCTTCTATTTGTTTTTCGAGAAGATCGATTTGCGAATTTACCGAAAGCCCGACTATTTCCATTTCTTCAGGAAATGTCCTTACGATTTCGGCGGTGTTTAATCCGATTGAGCCGGTAGAGCCGAGAAGAAGAATTTTTTTCATTTATGAGTTGAACCTAAAAAAATAATTTCCGAATGATTCCGCTCCGAAAACATAATATCCGCCATAATTTAACATGTATGGCGGATAAGTATTATCCATTATAAATGTGCCTTACGGGTAAAGCGCATTTATAAAATATCATCCAAAGTATATGTGTGTAATAGCAAGCAGAAAATTAATTAAAACTAAAATTCCAATTGTTGTTCCGAGTTTGAAAAGTTTGTAAAGACTTTTATATCCCTCTTCCGAAATTGGAGCATTATTATCCAGATCCTGACCGATAACCGTTCTAAGTTTTTTTGAAGTTGGAATAATATAAGCGCCGAGTATGACTAAAATGGCTACCATTATAATTTGCTTTGTAGCGAGCCAATGGTTTGCGCTCATTTGAAAAAAACCGTAACCGGGATTCATGGAAACCATAATTATTCCGGTTATCAAAATTCCCAGCGAGGTAATCATTCCAAGCCGGCTGGAAAAGGTTAAGTACAAGTGAATGAACTTTTTCTCGCCGTTTTTGTTCTTATTCCTAATTATGGTCGATTTCAAAAAAGGATGCGATACAAAACTGGATAACCACATTCCCGCAAAGATTATATGTAAGGTTATTATTGATGGATAAAATTCCATGTCTTCTGCCTTTAGATTGTTGTAAAATTAATATAATTAACGGAGTACGCCAAATAACCACCCCATAATGATAAACGTTTGAAGCTAGATTAAGTTCACATGTAATAAGTCAGATATTATCATGAATAGAGTAGAGGAATATCCTAAACCATAAAAGAGGCGGTAAATGTGAATAGCCACGGAATTTACATTGTAGTAATCTTAATGGCTTGCATTGGTTCGGTAATTTACGGAAGGCAATGGAGGATTGACCAAATTCCAAACGGACATAAATTCTCTTGTGCTAATTGTCATATAGACCCCCTTGGCGGTGGACCAAGGAATAAATTTGGCCAAGCTGTCGAGGCGTTAGTCGCTCCTGGCAGTACCCAGGAATTTTGGGGACCTGAATTAGCTAAGTTTGATTCCGATGGAGATGGATTTTCAAACGGAGCCGAACTTGGCGATCCTAACGGAACGTGGCGGGCAGGACAGCCAAATCCCGGAGACGTAAATCAAGTTTCAAACCCTGGAGATATTAACAGCCGGCCAAACATGACCGACGTAAAAAGCAATTCTTTGGTGAGCACATATAAACTCTATTCTAATTATCCCAACCCGTTTAATCCTTCGACAACTATAATGTATGAAATTCCTAAAAATGAAATGGTAACAATCACGATATTCAATGTTCTTGGCCAGCCTGTACGAACACTAGTCAACGATTATATGACGGCAGGCAGGCACTCAGATGTTTGGAACGGAAGAGACGATACTCATTCGGAACTTGCTACTGGAATTTATATCTGCAAATTAACGGCCGGAAATTTTAGCCAAGCCATTAGGATGGTGCTTTTGAAATAGCTAAGAGATTAGTTGGATGATAATAGCGAGAATCTGATTGTATCTGTTTTCAAAATCAATTCATTATAAATTGAGGATGGTATGAAAGAAAAATTATCCGTACTTAAAATTCTTTTTTGGATATCTGCATGGATTTTTATTTCCTCTTTTTCAAAAAGTTTTGCCCTACCGCGTTTTGCGGTAATGTATAACGATAAATGCAGCAGTTGCCATTTTAATCCAACCGGCGGCGAACTGCGCACTGAAGACGGCTTTGAATTTGGCAAAAATATTATGAGTATGATCTCTCCCAAAGACGAAACCTTTCCACTGTCGAATAAATTAACCAACAATATCTCGTTCGGCCTGGATTACCGCTCGCAATACCTATATGCGCAGGATAAAAGAAGAAGCGATTTCCAGGATATGGAAGGATCGATTTATTTAAATGCCGCTCTCTCCGAAAAAATTAATCTTCAGTCCCGGTATGATTTTATCAATAATATTTGGGAAGGATACGCTGTTGCTAAAATTTTGCCGAACGATAGTTATATTAAAGTCGGGTCGTTCATGCCAAACTTTGGAATTCGTCTTGACGATCACACGGCATATACCCGCGGGGGAGATTACGGACTTCTTTTTACAACGGGAGCTATTCAAGGATTAATCTACAATCCTCTTTATACCGAAAACGGAATTGAAGTCGGCGCAAATTTATCGGATATAATTTTTCTTACCGGAAGTGTAGGAAGGGCAAAGAGCAATCCTATTTTAACCACCGATCCAACATGGACAACCCGCTTGGAAATTACTCCTTCCGTTGGAAGGGTGGGACTTTCCTTCGGCGGATCGTTCGCTTCTACAAAGACAAAAAATTATAATTCTGTTACCGGTGCTATAGGCGTTTTGCCAAGCCAGTTTTACGGCGGCTTTGCCGGTATTGGTTACAAGCAGTTTAGTCTTTTGGGTGAGTACGACCTGGCAAACGATTATTTGAATTCGGGTAAAACTTCAAGTGCACTGATGATTGAAGCGGCTTATCAATTAATGGTGGGACTGCAGGCCGTTTTCCGGTACGATCGATTCGATCCGAACACGTCGGTGACAAGCGATACATTTTCGCATCTAATTTTCGGATTTGAATTTTATCCGTACAGCTTCGTCGAAATCAAACCGCAGTTTAGAATTAATATGCACGACCCCAACGATAAGAGTAACGCCGTAGTCGTTCAATTTCATTTTTGGTATTGAAAATTTTTATAGCAGGAGGAAAGAAATATTTTGATTTCTTTCCTCCTGTTGGATCGAGTTAATTAAGAGCAGCATTAGATTTGTTTGAATGCGGTAAAAGCATGCTCTTTTGATGGGTAAAAGAATGTTTATTTTTAAGGCCGTGTGAAGAATCATCAATCTTGAATTTCGAAACGAGTTCTTGCAGATTAATGGTTAAGCGGTTTAGATCTTCTGCAGCTCTAGCAATCTGCTGAACGCCGCTAGCGCTTTCGTTTGTTACG
>JAKAHQ010000091.1 GCA_021814855.1 Bacteroidota bacterium
AATATTATTCAAACGGCTCCACTGACTACGATGATTATTGGAAAGTGGCAATACCTTACGACGGAAGTTTGACCGTCAATACCGCATCGGATTCTGCCGATATTGATTTATATATCTACGATGTGAACGGCGCCAATATAATTAGAAGTTCGAGCGCTTATGGATTAACGGAAACAATTAAATTCGAAAACCTTATGCCCGGGACATATTTCGTGAGAGTTTATTGTACAAGCGGTCATGGAGGATACACGATTAATTCCGTATATGAACAAACTTCCATTAATGGAATTACGACGAATGATAACGAAAAAAATGATGACTATTTAACCGCTATAAATTGGACTACATTCAATACCGCTGGAAGCAGCACTGGATATGGACACATGGGTTACTATACAAACAGTTATACTGATTACGATGATTACTGGGCTGTTACCACAACAACCGATGGTAAACTCGTTATAAATACGCAATCATCTTCCACTTTAGATATCGACTTATATCTGTATGACATCAACGGTACAAATATTATTTCATCTGCCAGCAGCTATGGCACAAATGAAAAACTAACGTTCGAAAATTTAGCCGAGGGGAAATATTATGTGAGAACATATAAGTCCGGTTCCGGTTATGGTTCGTATATTATTACTGCAGAATTTTCCATCCCATCGATGGCGAATGATTCCGAACCGAATGACGATTTTGATTATGCAAATTCAATCAGCGCAAATGTTAAAACAACCGGTCATCTTGCATATTATTCAAATAGCAAAACAGATTATGATGATTACTATGTAATTACTATCCCTCAACAATGGGATACACTTTATGTTAGGCTAGATTCAGACAAATCTTTAGATGCCGATTTATATTTATATAATTCGGCGAAAACAATAATTGCCACTGCCGGCTCATACGGTACAAATGAAATTTTGAGATATACGACGGCCGAAGCGGGAACTTATTATATACGGGTATACAAAGGAAGCGGCCAAGGCAGTTATGCTGTTATGGTAACGAATCATTACCCGGGTAGCGCGCTTACCGAAATGAAAAACGAAGCATTAAATATTATTCCAACCGAGTTCAAGCTTTATCAAAACTATCCTAATCCGTTTAATCCAACGACGAGAATAAAATATTCCGTGCCCAAAGCATCAAGTATAAAAATTGTGATTTACGATATTCTTGGCAAAGAAATTCATACTTTGGTTGACGAACAGAAATATGCCGGTTACTACGAGGTAGAATTCAACGGGAACAATCTTTCGAGCGGAATTTATTTTGTAAGATTCACAGCGGACACATATTCTTCAACCAAGAAAATTATTTTGATGAAGTAAATAGAAATTCAAGAGCCCCGTTTTTGCGGGGCTTTTTTTAAGCTGAATAAATCTAAGTTTTACCTTCGCATCATGGATTGATAAACTGATTAATCGAATCGACTACAAATTTAATTTGTTCGTCGCTTAACTCGGGATAAATGGGAAGCGCAAGGGAATTTTCGGATGCTTGGTTTGCAACCGGATACTCAGCGTCAACACAATCCAAATACGAGAAACATTCCTGCCGGTGAAACGGAACTGGATAATAAACTTCGCAGCCAATCTCTTTCTTCTTTAAAAAATCCCAGAGAGCATCGCGGTTCTCAACTCTTATAATATATTGATTGTAAATGTGATGATTCTTATGTCCCGAGTCATTATAAACAGCTTTTGGCAATAGAACTTTGTTCTTCACGTCGAAACATGTTCTTCCTTCTTCCTCTGCAAGTTTTGCTTCGATAAAATATTTTGTGTAGGCAGCCGCGTTAGTGCGTCTTTTTGCAGACCAGGAATCCAGGTGAGGAAGTTTTACTCTTAACACCGCCGCTTGCAAAGAATCCAACCTGAAATTTCCGCCTACTACTTTATGATAATATTTCGGTTCCATACCGTGAACACGCATAATCTTAAGCATGTGATAAAGTTTTTCATCGTTGGTTGTAACTATTCCGCCGTCGCCGAATCCGCCGAGGTTTTTACTCGGGAAAAAAGAGAAGCAGCCAATATCACCGATAGACCCAACGAATCTTCCGTCTTTATACTGAACGCCAATTGCCTGGGCGCCGTCTTCAACCACTTTTAGATTATGTTTTTTTGCTATCGACATAATCTCATCCATCTCTGCGCTTTGTCCGTAAAGATGAACCGGAATAACAGCTTTAGTTCGCGATGTTATTTTTTGTTCGATCATTTTGGGATCGATATTAAAAGTTACCGGGTCGCTGTCTACAAAAACAGGTTTCGCGTTTAATCTTGTAACAACGCCGGCTGTAGCAAAGAAGGAATAAGTGGGAACTATAATTTCGTCGTCCGGCTTAATGCCAATTGCCATTAATGCCAACAACAATGCGTCCGTGCCCGAAGAAACTCCTACGGCATATTTACAATTTAAGTACGAACAAATTTCTTCTTCAAGCTTGGCTACATCGGGACCCATAATAAAATACTGCGACTCAACGACTCTTTGAATTGCCTCGTCAATTTCTTTTTTGATTGACTGATACTGCGGTTTTAAATCCAGCAAAGGGACTTTCATTCTACCTCCGTAACAAAAAAATATTATAAACTTTGCTGCAAAAATTAGTGAAATGAATTCTGAATAACTATAATATTTGAAGTAATTGTTTTAAATTGCGCACAAATTTTTCCAAGGTGATCTGTGAATGTTTCAGAAGAACTAAAGAAAGTTAAAAGCGGATTCAAATCATCGTTCTGGGTTGCCAATGTGATGGAGCTTTTTGAACGGCTTGCTTATTACGGTCAGCAAATTGTTTTCATGATTTACATGCGCAACCGTTTGGGATTCTCCGAATCGGAAGCCGGTCAACTATCCGGAATCTTTGGAGGTTTCTTATATCTTCTTCCGATACTTGGCGGGACACTTGCAGATAAATGGGGTTTCCGGCGAGCGTTTAATATTGCTTTTTCAATTCTCGCAATCGGGTATTTCTTAATCGGCTCGGTGGGAATGTCCGTCTTCTCCGGAGTATACGGAAACTTGGATCACTTTTGGTTGATGATGATCTTCCTGTTATTAACAGCTTTCGGAGGATCGTTCATCAAACCTTCCGTTCTTGGAACAGTTGCGGTTGCATCCAAACCTGAATCCAAATCCCTCGGCTATGCAATTTATTATTGGCTTGTAAATGCCGGCGCCATGATAGGCCCAACCATTGCGTATTTTGTAAGAGACAGTTTGGGCAACGAATTTGTTTACGTAGTTTCAGCGTTGAGTTGCCTTGCCATGTTGATTGTAAACATGTTATTGTATAAAGACATCAAGAGCGAAGAGAGCGAAGTCACGGAATCGTTGGGCAAGAAGATTGCAAATCTGTTCGTGGTGCTCGCAAATTTTAAATTTATGATCTTCCTTTTAATATATTCTCTTTACTGGATAATCTTTTGGCAGGAATATATAATTCTTCCCTACTATATAACCGATTTTATAAATAAGAATGCACCGTATGAAATTTATCAATCGTGGGCAGGAGCTGGCGCAATTATACTTTTGCAAATTCCTCTTAATAGAATTACAAAAAATTTATCAACGCAAAAAGCAATATTAACCGGTTTTGCATTTTCAAGTCTGATCTGGATTATCATCGCCGTATATCCAAGTATTCCGACTATCATTGCCGGTATCGCAGCGTTTTCAATAGGAGAGATGATTCAAGCGCCGCGGTATTATGAATACATTTCCGAAATTGCACCTCCCGGTCAACAAGGTTTGTTCCAAGGATACGCTTTTCTGCCGATTGCAATTGCGCGTTTCGTCGGAGACCCATTCGGCGGCTGGCTCTATCAGAACTTTGCAACTAAAACACATAATACCAATTTAATTTTCATGACAATGTTCGGCATTGGTGTTGCCGCAACGGTACTAATGTATCTGTACAATAAATTTATAATTAAGAAATCATAGTTGGATAAGTATGAGTAAGAAAAAAAATTATAGAGTGGGATTGCTTCAACTTTCTTTTACTTCCGATCCTAAAAAGAATCTTGAGAAAGCAACCAAGTGGATTGAGAAAGCCGCAAAGAAAGGAGCGCAAGTAATTTGTCTGCCGGAATTATACCGTACACAATACTTTTGCCAAAAGGAAGACGCCGCTCTTTTCGATCTTGCAGAAACAATTCCTGGGCAGTCTACCGACGCGTTTCTAAAATTAGCTAAGAAATTGAATGTGGCAATTGAAGTACCGGTATTCGAGAAACGTTCTCATGGCTTATATCATAACAGCGCCGTAATGATCGATGCAAACGGAAAAATTCTCGGCATTTACCGCAAGATGCATATTCCCGACGATCCTGCGTTCTATGAAAAATTTTATTTTACTCCGGGCGATCTTGGCTTTAAATCATTCAAAACAAAATTCGGTAATGTAGGCACATTGATCTGCTGGGACCAATGGTATCCTGAAGGCGCCCGTTTAACCGCATTGAAAGGCGCAACGGTTTTATTCTATCCAACCGCTATAGGATGGCATCCGCATGAAAAAGAAAAATACGGAGCGGCCCAGCGCGATTCATGGATTACTATCCAGCGAAGTCACGCTATTGCAAACGGAGTTTATGTAGCTTCGGTTAACCGAGTAGGATTTGAAAAAACTGTTGAGGCACAGGCCGGTCTGGAATTTTGGGGCTCATCTTTTATTGCCGATCCGCAAGGTGTAATTATAGCTCAAGCTTCCGTTGACAAAGAAGAAATTTTGATTGCGGAAGTTAATCTTGATCATCTAGAAGATATTCGCCGGAACTGGCCGTTCCTTCGCGACAGAAGAATTGACGCTTACAGTGAAATATCAGAAAGATTTTTAGACAAGGAATAATTTCTTTACATGAACAACAGCAAGCAAATCCGTTACCCTGCCGAATGGGAAAAGCATAAGTCCACTATCATCTGCTGGCCTCATCAAAAAGAAGATTGGCCCGGAAAATTTTCACCCATACCATGGGTCTATGCGGAAATAGTAAAAAAAATTGTCCCGGGGGAAATAGTAAGAATCATCGTTCAATCGCAAGATCAAAAAAAGAAGGTGCAAAATATTTTGCTGAAGAATTATGTCGATCTGGATTATGTTCGATTCATTGTAGCGCAAACAGATCGCGGTTGGATGCGCGACACTTCACCGGCATTCGTTAAACAAGGAAATGAAGTACTAGCGAAGAGCTTTTTGTTCAATGGCTGGGCAAAATATGATAATTGGAAGAAGGACAAAAAAATTCCCGGGATACTTTCAAAATCCTTAGACCTAAAATTGGAATACGTAATACATAATAGTAAGAAAGTTGTTTTAGAAGGCGGAGCTATTGATGTTAACGGTAACGGAACGCTTGTTACAACCGAGGAATGTCTTTTAGATGAATCGACTCAAACTCGAAACCCCGGATTTACAAAAAAAGATTACGAAGAAATCTTTCGACGATTCCTTGGAATTACAAACGTAATTTGGCTCGGCAAAGGGATAGCGGGCGACGACACCCACGGGCATGTTGACGATCTTTGCAGATTTGTAAATAGCAATACTGTTGTCTTGTGTCGCGAGAAAAATTCTTCCGAAGAAAATTATTCCTTGCTTGAGGAAAACTTCGAACGTATAAGCGATTTCAAATTGGAAGACGGCTCGAACATAAATGTGGTTGAACTGCCAATGCCTTCCCCGCTCTATTTTGATAATATGCGCGTTCCTGCCAGTTACGCAAATTTTTATATTTCAAACCAGGCAGTTCTCGTTCCTACTTTTAATGATCAGAACGATAGAATAGCTCTTAATATTTTCTCGGAATTATTCGCCGATAGGACTGTAGTCGGAATTAATTCGGTTGACCTCGTTTGGGGACTCGGTACGCTTCATTGCCTGTCGCATGAAGAGCCGTTATAGAGAATTACTCGACTTTATTTATTGATCAACCAGCGAGAACACATTTTAAGATAGGAATCTAATCAAGTCAAAGAGTTTTTATTTTTCCGCAGCGACCGTCAAACTTTAAATCGCGTACAAGGTCTTCCGCTTCTTCATAATTATCCAACATGAATTTGGTTTTATAAATCGGGATGCCGATTAAATATTTAGTTCTCACGATTAAATATTTTTTATCGCTGCTCTCATAAACTTTGAGAGAAATATTTCCAACATGTAATCCTTTGACAAACGTGCAATCCCGGTAATCGGGTATTTCTTTTATTATTCTCATAGCCAAAGCGTATAATCTGATTCGAACATAAAAAAAAGTGTTACATTTTTCAATTATTACAGTGAATATTTCAACTATTTATATTAAATAATAGCTGACCGGGATCGGCGGGGAAAGATAAAGAATTTAGTTCACGGAGAATCCGGCATTTCGTTAATTCTTTTCATCGCGTCTTTCAGCACACCAAGCGAGCGCTGGCTGAGCAAATCAATTTTGATTAATCCGATATCTTCGATCGGGTACATATCCGGCTGGGTAATTATAAGTCCGAGGCCTTTGTTTTTAGCAAACTCAAGCGCAACATAATCCGTTATTTTAGAACGTGTAATGACAATGCCGCTCGGGTGTATACTAAGGTGACGCGGAAACGAGGCAAGCCGTGAGGCGATGTTAATAATTGTTTTCCACGGTTCATTTTGAAAGTCCAGCGATTTTGCCTCCGGGAATTTTTCTGTTATGCTCGGAAGGTTTTTCGCGTTCGTCCAGGGTATAAATTTACTGTACTTCGAAATCTCCCTCTCAGATATTCCGAATACTTTTGCTGCTTCTCTAAACGCAGAGCGCGCTCTGAACGTAACGGTGGTTGAAATCATAGCCACTCTATCGTAACCATATTTTTCAAAAACGTATTTGATAATTTCG